>WTHD01000416.1:0-4869 GCA_011523265.1 Candidatus Binatota bacterium | reverse complement strand
GAGTCCCGGAGTGCGCCGAACGCGGCCTGAAAGACGTGGCGCGGGTCGCCGATATGCTCAAACACACCGGCAGCAACAATCACGTCATAACAGCCCGCCTTTTTCTCAAGAAAGAGGTAGAGGTCGCCCACCGCCAGTTCGTTATAGATCGCGCGCTGTCTGGCTTTGGCGATCATCTGTGGGGATAGGTCCACACCATCCAGGCGCGTGGCCATTAACCTGACCGCCTGGCCACACAAGCCGGTTCCACAGCCCAGGTCAAGAATGGCGACCTTGCCCTGACAGTGCCGCTCCAATGCCGCCCGAATCAACTGCGGGCACTGGTAGTGCAGGCTGTTGACCAACTTCTGGTCGTACGAGGCGGCGTAATTGTCATACAGTCGCGTAATATAGGCCGGTGCGGGTCGCTCCGGGATCGCCTCTGCGCCCGTATAGGCCAGGAGCATCCTGGCCCCGATGTGATCCTCCGGCACAAGACGCAGATAGTGGCGCAGGTGATGCGTTGCCTGGGGTAAATCGTTGTCCGAGATGAAGAGCCGACTGAGATAGGCATGCGCCACAGGCTCAGCGGGCTGGATGGCCAGGACGCGCTGAAAGCTGCGGATGGCTTCCTTATCGCGGCCTGTTTTCATCAAAGCCAGGGCCAATTCGAGATAGGTTCGGAGTATGGCCGATATGAGGTCAGCGGCCCCCGGGGTCTGCGGGTCCTCTTGGAGGGCCTGCACGTAGAGTCCGAGGGCCTGGTCCAACTGACCGTTGATATGATGTTCGATCGCCTGGTCGATACTGCTCCGGACAGCCATGCCGTGCTCTCAGGGACAGCTCTAAAGTGGCTTCACATACCACTCTGAGGCGACAGCCGCGCCAGCTTTCTGTAGCATGATACGTTTCGTCTGGTCACGCTGAGGGCACACAACGACCGATAGTACAGCACCACGAGCCTTTGCTTCGTGCTCCACTGCCGCAAGAAGCTCCGCTCCGACCAAGTCCCACTCCTGCGGCTTGGCAACCGCAAAGTCGTCAATGATACAAACGAGGCCTCCAGGGTTGTAAACCGGGGGGGCCATCGTGACCGCGCCGATGACGAATCCTGAGAGTGTATCTTCCACCTCGGAAACGAGTGCGATCACATCGGGGCTGGTAAGCAGGCGCTGAAAGAATAACTCCTGTTTGGGAGATGAATCAGGCGCTTTGCGCCAAAAGACGGGCGAGTAGCCCTCATACTCGATCCGCTTGGTCTCTGCGATAGCGACCATTTGCGGGATGTCTGCATCTCTAGCGGTGCGAATAGACATAGCAATCCTTTTCGATGAGAGGACTTTCTATTTCCCGCTCTTGTCGTTCGCCAAAGGGTCGCGCCCTTCCTCCGTCAGCCCATACCGAGAAGACGATTCCCGAAAAAGCATAGGCTGGTACGAGCCAGCCGCGTAGGCGGTCATCTGCCGCTCCGCGATACGCCGCGTAGTCGGCGTCCAAGCTCCCATCTTCTTTGCCAGACTGGCGAGGTCCAGCAGATTCAGTAGCTTAGCCGTAATCGGGCGTTTGGAGTCCCAGAATACGAGGGATGACCAGAACTCGATCGCAAGTGGCGACGATACGAGATCGTACAGACAAAGGCACTCCTCCTCGCTGTCGCATGGGAAGAAGTAGCAGGTATCGTCAAGAAGTATGGGCTGTCCATCAATCGGTCCGATCTTTGTGAAGCGCAGATTCTTATAGAGTCCCGAGATTGCGACTTTCCAGGGAGCGAAGGAGTATGGCCCGATGCCAAAGATCGAGAACTTTGGCCTTTTCTTGTAGACAGAGCTGCCGCGCGCTTTAAGAGTCTGTTCGTGAGAGGTTAAGTATTGCCACGCCCGAGGTGCACGACTACGAAGCTCGTGTGGCGATTCATCCATGGACCGGTGAGGAACTAAGAGATATTTCCGGGGAGGACGATGACTAGCGACATCTGAACTCTTCAACAGGGGAAAGACAACATCAGCCTCCAGCGATACGCCTTCACCAAGTCCATTGACTAATTCTCCGTTCTTAACTGAGAACTCAAAGACCCGACTACAGTCATGCTTTACACCTGAGCGCCACCCGGTTAGACCGTCCGAGTAGAGGGTGTGCAGCCGTCCGTAAGTCTCCAAGTCAGATACGAGGCGATTATCTCTCATCCCGAAGCTTGACGATGGCCTTGGAGAGTTCAGTGTATCGTAGACGGCACACTCATGGGTTTGGGCGTCTGGGGTCAGGCAAATGAAAAGCAGGCAGGCGTCTACCGAAACGCCGAACTCTCGACGAGCGTCAAGTCGATAGATCGTTGCGGACTTGATTGAGAGAGACGCAGACCAGGCATGGACGAGAACCTTCCGGGCGACGCTCGTCTTACACAGCATTGCGATTGCTCCGCGCCGTCTCTTGAGCCAGCGGAGGTTTTCTCGCAACATCCATTCCGAGATGTCAAAGTTTGCGCGCCCTGTCAGGGCGTCAATACCGCGTAAGCCATCGAGGTTTGACTTCTCCGGGAGATTGCTACCACCCAAGGAGCCAACCGCAGCGTTGGTCACCCACGGTGGGTTGCCAAGGACGAGTAGTGGTTCTAAGAGCTTCGAGAGTTCAGCATCCCAGTTAATCTGAAAGAAGTCTCCCTTTTGTACTGTTGCCTGAGAAAACCGAGACACGGTCCGATGGGCCGCTTCAGCATAGGCTGGATTGTATTCGTAACCTCGTACTGTGGCGTCTGGAAACGCCTCAAGAGCTGCGACAAGGAAAGTGCCCTGGCCACACGTAGGCTCAATTATGGAGGAAGGCGCAAAACCGGTACGAAGCAAGAGACTGCATACCGATTTGGCTAGGTGCAGAGGAGTCTGGAAATCGCCAAACTCCACCGTTTGTCTGGCTGTTTTAGAGCTCATTTGACACGGATCACTCCTGAGACTGAGCCGGCTCTGTCTATAACGCGACGATATTGTAACCGCCATTGGAGTGCGTTGGAGATCGTGAGGAATCCGGTCTCGGGAGGACGCTCCAATAATTCGTCAGCGATATTAGATGCCTCGATCTCGTCTACCGGAAGCATCTTATCACTCATGAAGGCAATGAGGTCGTCCTTGTTACCTTCGTTCCTGAGTATTCCAATGAGCCCCGTAGTCATCTGAAAATCAGCAGTGCGGCTCGCTTCCACGAAGACCACGTGTTGGATGTTGAGGCGTCCAGTTGCTGTGGTAGTGTTATCGGTCTTCTCGTAGACGAAAACCAGTAACGAATAGCCGAGTCCATAGATTTTCTGTCTTGCTGATTTGTAAGGACAAGAAGACTGCGGCTGCCTGATGCTCGTGACCTTCATGTCCACCTTAAGACCGGGGAAATCGATGCCCTTAGCCGATGAGCCCTCTTCGTAGTCGTACTTGGTATGAAGATAAGCCTGGAACTTCTGCTCGAAATAGGTTCCAACAGCCTTACCATCCGTCACTCCATACAGGGCTGGTTCATCGTGGCCAGACTCGATTTCCGCAAACGCCCTGGCTTCGACTCTGAGAAGCTCAACTGTCAAGTCGGCCATTATACTCCTACTGTAGCCTCACTATTTTTAATATGGACACCGGATACGTGGCCGAAGAACTCTTCTTGCGATAGCGACGCTTGCTATTACACGGCCTCTTACCAATTCCAGACGGCTCTTCTTAGGACGGCAGAAAGTGTAAGTGTCAAGGTAGAGTCTTTTCTGCGTGGAAGAGCCATAACATGCCTTTATAGGGAGTCGCTCCTCCTGTTCCTAAGTGAGAGTGGTAATCAGAGAGTGCCCGTGCTTGTTTTCTGTCATCTGTAGGCCAACTGCACTGAAGATAGTGGCATCCTGTTCAGCCTTCCTCTCGGACCAGGCACGAATATAGGCGTAGTATTCATCAACCTCTCTTTGGTTGATGCTAATCTGTTCTGGAGAAGCAATGGCCTCTTCAAGAGCTTGGCTCTCTTCCTGGTCGATCTTGCCCTCTCGTTGTAAATTTTTGATCAATGACATGCAGACTTCGTAACTGTGCTTGCCGTTCGGGTGGCGCAGGTACGTTAGCACGCGTCGATATTTTCTTTCACGTAGAGGCCTTATGATTGCAGACTCTTCATTCCCGGTGATTGCTTTAATCTGTATACCGGCGGAGTTGGTCGTTCCCTTCACCACTGCTGGTTCAGGTTCGTTCCGAGCTTGATTCATGCGGTAGAACACAACATCAAACTGACGTAGCGTTGGGTTATAAAGTTGAGGGAAACAAGACTGGACAGAGAGATGGCCAACGCCTCCGGCGTGGAACTGCTCAAGGTACACCGATTTAACCCTGCGTCTTTCCGTAGCCCATAAGAAGGCTTGTTTGCCAATAGCTTCTTTGTTCTCGTTGATTTTCCGAACGGTAAACGCCTCGAATATGTAACCCGCAATGCTGGGTAAGGGCTGAGCTATCGCTATGTTAATACCCTTGTCAGGGTCGAAAACAAAATGTCCACTTTCAAGACCATCGGCGATGAGCTGATTTTTATAACGGGCACTGAGAATCTCATATTGCTCTGAAGAAGAGAAGCTAGGGTGGGAAGGGTCTAGGCACGAAGGGTCGCGTCCCCCGCTTCTGAGGAGTTGAATTATACCCTGACTCAAATCAGTATCGCTCCCTAAACGAGAAGGTGTCACGATGAAGTCGTCCATCTGCTCCTATCCTAACAAAGTCTGTCGGTCGTAGAAGTATTTGCTCACCCTAGCATAAAGGACCGTCATACTCACGTCACGATGGCTGAGTAACCCGTAACGGCTGGACCTCGGCCCGCTATCCCGATATGCAGGCGGCATTCCACTCGAAGAGGAGAAGCTGATGGATTTTGGGGTGACCTTTCCTG
>WTHD01000319.1 GCA_011523265.1 Candidatus Binatota bacterium | reverse complement strand
CGACGCCCGTACCGGGAAGCTGGAACGCTTCATGGACGAGGCCCGCGCGGAGTTTGCGGCGGGGAAGGCCCGGGAGCTTTGAGATATTGTAGGAATCGAAGCAGCCGGCCCGTTTCCTCAGGCCGCTTTCAGCGCTAAAGTCTATCCATGTCGTATCGCTCAACGAAAGAGAAGCGCGAAGCCCAGGAAACAGCCCGCAGCCTGTATGTCCAAGACGGGTTGTCTCTGGAAGAGATCAGCCGGCAAACCGGCGAAACCCTCAGAACACTCAGCGCGTGGCGCAACCTCGGGGAGTGGAAAGTCATACGAGAGCACAACTCCAGGACCGAACTCGACCGCTTGAACAGCCTGCGGGACAGCCTGCTCGACCGCGCCGAAGCCCAGTTCAAAGACGGGAAGCTGCCACACACCGAGATCGGGTTAGTGACCAAGCTGGAACGGATCATCGCCCAGCGGGAGCGAAGAACGCTGGAGATGGCTCCAGGGATCGTGCTGCACACACTCAGCTAGCTACTAGACTATATGCGCGAGCACGTCCCGAAAGTCCTTCGGGCTTTTTCCCTTCATATCAAATAATTGGGCGCTTATGTAAGAAAGAACGATTTCACTGGTCCGCTAGGGCGTGTTAGGAACTTCTGACAACCCATTGATTTCATTCAGGTTTTTCGCAAGGTCACACAAGACCAGCTGCTGAGGTAGCTCCTGCCAGTCAGCGATTTCTTTGGGGAAAATGAATTGCAGCAAAAAAGTGCATAACACCCCCTAACGTGATCCGATTTCAAAACATAGTTTTATGGTTATGATTCTCAAAAAATACAGGGGGGGTCTAAGACCCAAATTGAGCAAAATCAATAACTTATTGAGCAGTCGGAGTGTCTTGTCTGAAGCATCACTCTCCCCTACCCTCACGTGTAGCATACGCAATCCGGGCGTCGTGCTCAAGGACCGCCGATGAATCTGATGGTCTTAGGGACAATCGTTGCCCTGGCCGGCGGCTGGGTCATGATGTATGTCGATGGCATACTCGGGATCGTGATCGGCTTGGTGGGCAGTTCGCTGATTCTGAAGGGCCGGCAAGCGTTGTAGCCCGGATGGAGTGTCATGGAATCCGGGAGCCCACTGTCAGGCCGCCTCGGGCTGAGCGTGTCGGACGAGAATATCCTTGATATCGCCGGGGTCCATTGACACGTCCCAGGACCAGCGGCCAAAGCCGCCGTGTTCGTTGACCGCCCGCGTCCATTCATCAAGAAATCGGCGTTTGGTCCGGTTCTGATCGCTGTCCCGGCCCTTGACTTCCAAAACCAGCATGTCCCCGGACTTGAGCCGGATGAGAAAGTCGGGCCGATACTTGCGCACCACGCCGCGATGGACGTAGAACACCTCGAAGCCGAGCTGATCGTTCTTCACCCAGGCATCGACCACGGGGTTACGGTCCAACTCGAAGGCTTCGGATGCCTCCCAGGTGCTGTCATAGACACAAAAATTGATATGGCTCCGGGCGGTAGACTCACACGGCTTGCCCGTATCCCACGGCACCATACCGCCGGTTGAGCGGATTGGGCGGTCCCGGTCAAACACCGGCTCCAGCTTCTCCGTGTTCTCGAAACGAATCGCCTCCCAGATATGCTGGACCACCTTGGTCATATTCAGGGTGATGAGCAGGCGTCTTTTCAGATCATCCTGATAGAACAGGGCCGGGGTGATGGAGATGTGGTCGGAACGGATGAACTGCTCGACCAGACGCACGAGTTGGGCCAGCAGGACATCCTTGCCACCCTTCCAACTCTTCTGCATCTGATCGTACACGTCGCGGGCAGTCTCGAAGATGATGCGCTGCGTGCGGAACTCCCGCGCCAAGCGTTCCAGTTCAATCGCCGCGATCTTTGTCATGTCCGGCTTGCCGTCAACAGTGGGAGCCAGCTCGGCGATCTGCACTGTCTGGTCGGCATTGAGATGCAATGGCTTCACCGTATCCCAATCAAGGCGCAGGTGTGGCCGGTACACGTGGCCGATGCGGATGATATTCGGCCAGGCGATCTCAAAATCGGCTTTGTCCGCAACCGGTTTGATTGTAGTCTTCGACTCAGTCGGCGGTACAGGGCCATTTTCCTGGGACTCATGCGGCAAGAAGGTGAAGGGAACGCCAAAGATGTTGACGTACTCCGGCTCGAAGAGTTCGATTTCTTCTCCGGTTATAGAGTCAATCTGTTTTTTCGTGTCGTAGGAGGTACGACGCAGGCCACGCCCAACCACCTGTTCACACAGCAACTGGCTGGTGAAGGCGCGCAGGCCCATGATGTGGGTGACGGTCTTGGCATCCCAGCCCTCGGAGAGCATTCCGACGGAAATCACGTTCTGTATTTGCTCACCGGGCTTGCCGACTTGGCCTACTGTGTCCACCTGTAAGCGCAGCAGCTCGGCCTGTTCCTTCTTGGTCAGCTTACGTGTCTGACCGTTGTCATCGTCTTTCCCGCCGTCGCTTCCGCTGACCTCTGCCACCGGCTCCTCTGCGGCTTCGGCCTCGCCCAGCGCCTTCGAGTCGATATGCAAGGTGCGCACAGAGTCGCACAGCGCATCAATACGGACCTTCTTGCGGTCAAAGGCGTACTTGATCCGGGCTGCGGTTTCGGTGCGATTGGCGACGGTAATCATCACCGGCGGAACGCTGAGCTTGTCCTTCTCCCACTTCTCTGCGGTCTCCCGCCAGTCGTAGCCGAGCAGGTAATAGCCGTTGGTTACGAGATCAGGCAACGGCTCTTCCGCTCCGGCCTTCCGGTTCAGGTCGTCCTTGACCTCCGGGTCGTTATAGATGTGGTACAGACGGGACTTATAGGT
>WTHD01000150.1 GCA_011523265.1 Candidatus Binatota bacterium | reverse complement strand
TGGGCGGGCAGGAAGCCCCCCAGGAAGGGCTGAGTTGGGAGGACCTGCGCCACGGCCGGGAGGGGCTGTATCAGCGAAAAAGCGTCAAACGAGGAACGCAAGGTTAGTCTTCCCCCGCGTCTTCGTAGCCCGGTATCTGGACTTCGATAAAGACAGAATCCCATCAAAATTTTTGCCAAAAAATTTATTGCCAAAAATATTTTTGTCATTTATCGTGATGTGACACTAAAATCTCCATAGGAGATTCCTACTATGCGTAACATCACCGGACAGGCAGTCGTTGATGACGACCTCTATGGGCGAGATTACGAGATAGCCCGTCTCTGGGAAAAGCTGGAACAAGGCGAGCACATTCTGATGCTCGCCCCCAGGCGGGTGGGCAAGACCAGCTTGATGCTGGAACTCGACCGCGCACCCCGTAAGAACTGGGATGTCATCTATGTCGATGTCGAACGCGGCGATAGCCCGGCAGACTGCATAGCGTCGATCTTCGCTGAGTTGGCAACTAGGCCCCAATACCGGAGCCGTTTCGAGGCGATCCCATTCTCGAACGCTGTCAAAGATGTCTTTGGACGCCTGTCCGTCAGTGTCGATACTGGCATATTGCGTGTCGAACTCAAACAGGCGATTGGGCGTGAGTGGGAACATGCTGCGGACCAGCTTACGGCGCGCCTGACGAGCCTGCCGAGCACTGGCAGCAATCTTCTGATTATCATTGACGAGCTGCCGCTCCTCCTTTCGCGCATGCTGCGGGCTGAGGAGCGGAAACGCGATGCCGAACTGCTGCTGTCCCGGCTTCGGTCCTGGCGCCAAGCGCCAGAATTGCGCACCAGGGTCCGCACGCTTGTCGGTGGATCAATCGGACTCGAAGGAGTCCTGCGCCGCTCCGGCCTTTCAGGCTCGATCAACGACCTCTCCCCGTTCCGCCTGGACTCGTGGGATAGGCCAACTGCCGTCGAATTTCTGAAGAGCCTGGGCGGTGACTATGGTTTTCATCTCGACGAAAGAGCTATTGCGCACATCCTGGATCTGCTGCGGGATCCCGTCCCGTACCATGTGCAACTCTTCTTTGCGGCGCTCCGCGATGCTTGCAAAGGTCAGCCTTCCCGTGTTTCGTCGGAAGTGATTGAACGGTGTTTTGCAGAACGGCTGGCGGGGGCCAGTGGCACCGCCCATCTGGACCATTACGCTACGCGCCTCGAAATTGCATTCGACGAGAACGAACACGAAGTCGCCCGTGACATCCTGAGCCGCGCCTGCCGGCGAGCGGCTGGTGTGAATCTCGCAGAACTCGAAGACCTGCAACAGCGAAGCGAGCAAACGTTCCGGTCAGTGCTGCGTGATCTGGAGGCCGACGGTTACATAAAGCATGAAAACAGCCGACTGAAATTCCGCTCGAATCTCTTGTGAGAATGGTGGCGGAAATACCACGGGAGCGTTGTGTCATGATCCGCCAGCGCCTTTACAATCCGGCCCAGCTGACCCCTGATGAGCTGAAGGCGTCGTTCATCGCTCGCAAGGAAACCCTTGCAGAGATGCTCCGCCTGATCCGCGAACAGCCGCGCGGACGGCCGTGCCAGCACATGATGCTCATCGGACCGCGCGGCATGGGAAAGACGACCCTTGGGCTACGGTTCTCGTACGCGGTTAGAGAATCGCCCGACCTTGCTGCGAACTGGCAACCCGTCCCGTTCTACGAGGAAAGCTACAATGTCGGCGACCTGGCGGCTTTCTGGCTTGCCGCTCTGCGCCATCTGACTCGCGCCACTGATGACCCGCAGTGGGAGGACAGAGCCGACGCTCTAGCCCAGGACGAAAGAGACACGGAGCGGCTCGCTGCATATGCGCTCGCGGCGCTTATGGACTTTTGCCAGGCAAGCGGAAAACGGTTGATCCTGTTCGTCGAGAACCTCGACACCATCTTCGAGCAGTTGCGCGATGAGCGCGAAGTTCACGCGCTGCGGGCTACTCTGATTGAGTGTCCGAATATCCTGCTGGTCGGGTCTGCTAACGCTGTCTTCGAGGCTATCCGAGGCCACGGCGAACCGTTTTACGAGTTTTTCCGGCTCTTTATTCTCGAAGGTCTGGAACAGCAAGAGACCCTCCAGATACTAGAAGTACTCGCGGGTCGTGAAGACAAGCCGGAAATTGCGGAAACCCTGCGCAGGGAGCGGGGACGGCTGGAGACCCTGCGTCGGCTGACAGGTGGCAATCCGCGGCTACTGGTTCTTGCCTGTCGGATGCTGATCGAATCGCCACTCGGCTCTGCTTTCGAGGACTTGGAACGACTGATCGACGAACAGACGCCGTATTTCAAAGCCCGAATCGAAGAATTGCCGGTTCAGTCCCGCAATATATTCCATTCTCTCGCGGCGGGATGGAAGCCGATGCTGGCGAGAGAGATTGCCGATGCAGCGAGGCTGAACTCTTCGCACGCGAGCGCCCAACTCAAGCAACTTGTGGAAAAGGGCTATGCCAGAGAAATCAGACTGCGGGGAGCAAAGCGGACACGATATGAAGTCAGTGACCGGTTTTACAACATCTATTATCTGCTACGTTTCTCGCGCGCGGGTCGCGACCGTCTGGAGCGACTCGTCGCCTTCCTTCTGCACACCGGCAGGGACGATTTCCAGGAACAAGACCGACCCGATTTGACAAGATCATTGATCCGCGCCGTCGCTGCCGGCCATGGACCGAGGGTTAAGCGGATGATGGAGGAAGCCGACCTAGCCGAACCGATGGAACCTCACTGGCATGCCGTGCAGGCGGAGTTGGGCGAAGAACTCGAACCCCTGCCCGCCGAGATCATGGATGCCGTGAAAGAAATCAGACGCAAGTTC
>WTHD01000338.1 GCA_011523265.1 Candidatus Binatota bacterium | reverse complement strand
TACTTGACCTCACCCCCACTCTAGCTTAATGGACAGGTTTTTGAGACCGCTTCGAGTCAGGAGACAAATTCCTAGAGAAGTTGGAACGGCAACTGGCAAACAGCCCGTCACAGGTCTACCAACTGATGGGAGAAGCGCCCTACGTCCACTTCTTGATTGTGTCCATTTCTACTATCGGTGGAGAAAATAAAAAGAAGCGGATTAACACGGTACTCGAATGGATGTCGGCACCCGTAGAAATCCCGCAGGACCTCGCTGACGGTCTTGTCCCCGGCTTCGTCCGTTCACAGAACTTAAATACAGACCGTCCATTTCATGTCGGGTTTATTATCGAGTTTGTCGAGCAATGGAAGCAGAAATCCACTGACGAACTTACGCTCCTACTCGAAAATCCCTGGGAGTTCAAGAATTTTCTGCATAATATTCCTCTCAGAAGCCACCTGTTCTCTTATGGTGACAATCGGCATCGTATGCAACGCGAAGCCATTCTCCATCTCGTCTTTCCTGATACCTTCGAGGTAATCACATCTTTCGGTGACAAAGAGAAGATCGTCGATACGTTTGCGGACCGCGTTAGGGAGCCGACAGACGATATTGACCGCAAGTTGGAACAAATTCGCAAAGATTTGGAAACCGAGCACGGAAATGACTTTCACTTCTACGAAGATCCCATCAAAAGTCTCTGGCAGGGCAATGGTCAGAAGAAGAGACAGCCCGTCTCGCCGTCAGTAGACGACTCTTCTGCCTCTGCCCCGGAGCCCACATCCGACCTGAAAACCCTCGCTGACGAGCTTCAGTTCGATGTTAAGCATCTTCACGAAATCCAGAAGCTGCTCGACGACAAGCGACAGGTCATCTTTCAGGGGCCGCCCGGCACGGGGAAGACCTACGTTGCGCGCAAATTGGCGAACTGCCTGAGCGGATCGAAGGAGCGCGTCCGACTCGTTCAGTTCCACCCGTCCTACGCCTATGAAGATTTCGTCCAAGGCTACCGACCCGCGCTGGTCGGTGGGCAACCCGGCTTCGAGATCAGTAACGGGCCGCTGCTTGAAGCAGCGGAGAGGGCACGGGCGGAGCCGGAGGCGAAGCACTTTCTCATCATCGACGAGATCAACCGAGGCAACCTCTCCAAGGTGTTCGGCGAGCTCTACTTTCTGCTGGAGTACCGAGATGAGGAGATGCGCCTTCTGTACGCCGATGAACCGTTCTCACTCCCCGACAACCTCTATATCATCGGTACGATGAACACTGCTGACCGCTCCAT
The DNA here is from genome assembly GCA_011523265.1 of Candidatus Binatota bacterium. Lineage (GTDB taxonomy): Bacteria > Desulfobacterota > Binatia > Bin18 > Bin18 > Bin18. The sequence goes on along the minus strand of WTHD01000338.1, from coordinate 1,576 downwards.
CGCGCTGGTGGATCTCGCGCTGCGCCGTCGCTTTCATTTCGTGGAGTTCCATCCTGATACGCCGCCGGTCCAAGGTCTACTACGGCGCTGGCTGGAACAGAAAGCGCCCGCCCTGTTGTGGGCCGCCGATATTGTTGACCGTGCAAACGAGAAGCTGGACGACCAACAGGCGGCCATCGGGCCGAGCTACTTCATGAAGGACGGCCTGGACGAGGAAATGCTGCGCTTGACCTGGAATCACAACGTGCGTCCCTACATCGAGGAACATCTCTATGGGGAACACGACCGTCTCGGCGAGTTCGACCTCGATATGCTCCGGCGCGAGACCCCCGACCGCGGCGCGGAGCAGGACGACGCCGATGCGTCCGATTGATCTGAAGGAATACGTCCAAAGCGCTCCGGTACAGCTCTCCGTCGCCGAGCGTGACCGCTTACGCGATGTCCTACCGTCGCTCACTATCGAGCCTGCTCCCGGTGAGGATGGCGCGTACCGCCTGACACCCGGTTCCACTATCGGTGCGCTCGAAATCGGTGACTTGTCGGTGTCTATCCTTCCTAAGCTGGACATTTCGCGTGTACTTTTCCTCGCCTCCTACGCAATGGGAGCATTCAAGCTCAGAGAGATGGATCGCTTCAATTTCGAGGATGCGCCGTCGCTCGTCGAAGCATTGGCGTTGGCGCTTGCCGTCGCCGCTCGCCGGACATTCGCAAGCGGACTGCTCCATGGGTATCGAACCGAAGACGAGGAGATGCACACCGTTCGTGGACGAATCCGCATCACCGATCAGATACGCCGCAGGTTCGGCGTCCCCTTGCCTCTCGAAGTCCGTTACGATGAATTCACGGAAGACATCACGGCAAACCGTTTGGTGAAAGCCGCTGCTGCGCGGCTCGGACAGACGCGGCTCGGACAGGCGTGGGAACGCGGTAAGCGGACCCGCGCTGCCCTGCGATGGGTCAGCGCAAGGCTGGCGAATGTGTCGCGCGTCGAGTTCCCGGTGCACGCCGTACCCAAGGTCGCGTTCGACCGGCTGAACGCGCACTACCGTGAGGTCGTGGCACTGTCGCGGCTTGTTCTGCGGTATATGTCCTTCGAGGCCGGTCGTGGCGGCAGTCGGGCGCCGGGCTTCCTGATGGACATGAACGTGGTGTTCCAGGACTTCGTAACGCAAGCCCTCCGGGAGGCGCTTGGCGTCTCAGACCGTACGTTCCGCGATGACAACCACATCCCCCACGTGACGCTTGACGAAGCGAGACGGATTTTGCTCAAGCCCGACCTGTCGTGGTGGGACGGTCAGACCTGCACGTTCGTCGGCGATGCCAAATACAAGCGGATCAGGGACGAGCGCGTCCCCAACGCCGATCTCTATCAACTCCTCGCCTACGCCACTGCTCTCGACCTGCCGGGCGGGCTGCTGATCTACGCGCAGGGCGAGGCGGAGCAAGTGGTCCATCAAGTCCGATACGCCGGCAAAAGGCTGGAGATTGCGACCCTCGACCTGTCCGGGACGATAGACGAACTGCTTGCCGGCATCAGCAAATTAGCGAACAGGGTCCGTGCATTGCGCCATGAAGC
>WTHD01000385.1 GCA_011523265.1 Candidatus Binatota bacterium | reverse complement strand
CCACTTTGGCGAGCGTGTCCAGCCGCGGATGATGCCGACCGGACAGGGCGCGAGACAACGCCACCCGGTCCAGCTTGGCGTGCCGTGCCAGCGCGGACACGCCACCTTGCGCCGCAGCCACGTTACGTAAGGCTTTCATGAGTAAGCGCGGGTCCTCCCCCATCTCCTCAATCGCCGCGTTCAGATAGGCCGCGACGTCTTCCGGTGTGGTGAGATAATCACTCGTTTGATGAGCTTCGAGAGGCATATCATCTCTCCTGTTTGTACGCCTGCCAGCGGACATGGGCGGTAGCAATGTCGCGGGCTTGACGGGCTTTCGTTCCCCCGCCCAACAGAACCCCCTTAGTGTGAACACGCCCTAGCCAAGCTTTTTTGCTCTAGCACCACCCAAAAGCAAAACACGCGTAGATTATTAAACCGAGAAAGAGTAATCCACCTAGCTGCTCTAGGCAGCCGTCTTCCTTGGCTTGATTCTCCTGCTCAACATCGGCATTCGCGGACGCTTGGTTGACAATAATTATTTGCGGCTGTGATGGCTGGGACTGTTGGATCTGCTGCTGGAGCTTTTCGAGTTCGTCCGCTTCTATGAGTGGCTGAAGTTGCTGGGGTTGTTTGGGCTGAGTCTGCTGAAGCTGTTGGATCTGCTGCTGGAGCTTTTCGAGTTCGTCCGCTTCAAGCAGGACGTACTCCTTGCCGTCTGGACCGACTTGTTTCTTCATGGTTGTCTCCAGTCAGAGCGGTTCTAGCGTAGATCGCAACTTCTTCAGTATAGCCCCCCAGGCTATTTTCTGAGAGAATTTGGCCGATTCTTTTCAGCTTGGTGGCGGGGTGTCAATGGTGGCCCGGTCATTCGTGTCGTGCGCATGGATAACCCTCAATAGTGCACAGCGTCAACTTGGGAACAGGAGTTGCAGGTAGACCATTCCGGTCAGACTTAAAACGAAAAAGAGCAGCATGCCGCCTAAGAGCGCCAGAGGCCGGAGAGGTTTGCGCGAAGGAAACCAGCGACGGCCAGCCAGGAGCAACCACAGGCTGAAGATCCACACGATGCACAGCACCAGGCCGATGATGTGAGATAAAAGAGACATGGGACTGACAGCATATACCGACGGCGAATGTGACGGCAACGAACCTGAAGCCGAAAAAGCGTCGGAGCGAGTCGGCAGAAGGGCGATTTCGAGCGCTCGGATCTCGGTGTGATTGCGTTGCATTGCAGTACGTTTCACTATACATTCCCTCAGGTAGGTGTAGCGTGCAAATCCTCGTTGAAAATATCGGTTCGTCTCCGACCGCGGTGCAGTTCGATGAGGATGCTCAGACGCTGAACCGATTCCTGAGCCATCGTCCGGGGCGTGACGGGAGCGAGTATCGGCTGACGGGTCCGCTGCGGGTTGCTCTGCACTATATGCGTTCCGGCGAAGACCTCCTGTTTGACGGTACGTTGAGCGCCGACCTGGCCGGGCAATGCGCCCGTTGCCTCGAAGAGTTCCCGCTGGCATTGAGTCGTCCCTTCTCCTGGGTGCTTCTGCCGGCTAGTCCGCAGGGGGCTCTTGGTCGCGAAACCGAACTGAACCAGGAAGACTTGGCAGCCAGCTTTTATAGTGGAGATCGGGTTGATGTGTCGCTCCTGGTTCGAGAGCAGTTTCTCTTATCGCTGCCGAGCTACCCGCTGTGTCAGGAAACGTGTAAAGGGCTGTGTGAACAGTGTGGGGTGAATCTCAACAGCGAAGAGTGCTCCTGCCCGCCCAGATGGGCAGACCTGCGTCTCGCCGCCCTTGCGACCCTCCGGAAGACAGAAAAAGCCCACTCCTAGCGTGTATATGAAGATAAGGAAGAGAAAGTTATGGCTGTACCAAAACGCAAAACGTCAAAGTCAAAACGCAACCAACGCCGTTCTCACCACGCGCTTGTCGCCCCGCAGTGGTCGACCTGCTCCCAGTGCGGGGATCCGGTTCTGCCCCACCGTATCTGTGGCGCCTGTGGCTATTACCGTGGGCGACAAGTGATGACGATTGAAGAAGAAGAGTAGCTTCCTATGCGTTGCGCTGAGGAAGACGCCTTTCTGGCCCAAGGAAGAACGGCGGTGAGCAGCCCACCATGCATATCGCGCTAGATGCCATGGGGGGAGATCTCGCTCCCCAGGCCGCTGTTGCCGGAGCCGTCCAGGCCGCCCAGGAGTACGGGGTCTCACTGCTCCTCGTTGGGGATCAGGAAAAGATTCGACACGAGCTCCGCCGGAACGGACAGCGAGAGTCCTCCCAGCTCGTTATCCAGCATGCGAGCGAGGTCATTGAGATGGGAGATTCTCCTGTCGCGGCCCTCCGTCGCAAGCGTGACTCATCCCTGCGGGTCGCCTTTACGCATGTCAAGGATGGAAAGGCGGGCGCTGTCGTGAGCGCCGGGAACTCGGGCGCTGTCCTCGGTCTTGCGGTCACCATGCTCGGCTGCCTGCCCGATGTGGATCGCCCGGCCATTGTCACATCCGTTCCTGCCCTCACCGGACGTACCTGCCTGGTTGACGCCGGAGCTAATGTTGAGTGTAAACCCATGCACTTGGTGCAGTTCGCCATTATGGGCGAAGTCTACGCCCGAGTCGTACGGGGCATTCAGAGTCCTCGGGTTGGAGTCCTGAGTAACGGCGAGGAAGACTCAAAAGGGACCGAAACAACGCGGGCCGCCCACACTGTCCTCTCCAGGCTGCCACTCAACTACATCGGTTATGTTGAAGGCCGAGAGCTCAATAATGGCAGGGTCGATGTCGCGGTCACCGATGGATTTACCGGGAATATCGCGCTCAAGACGATGGAAGGATTTTATGACTTTACGCAAGGTCAGCTCCGCTCTCTCTTCTCGTCGAGTTGGCGCGGGAAGCTCGCCTTTCTGCTGCTCAAGCGCTCATTTGCCGATTTGCGAGCCAGCATTGATTACGACGAAGTCGGAGGCGCCCCGCTCCTGGGAACGGATGGCGTGACCATTATTGCGCACGGGTCGTCCTCACCCAAGGCGATCAAGAACGCCATCCGGGTTGCCCACGAGTCGCTCCAGCGCGGAGTGAACCAGCGTATCACTGAGAGCTTGCAGCATATGTCGGGCATAGAAGCGCTGACTGCTGGGGACGGACGCGGGCGCAGGATATTGGCGCAAATCCGCCGGAAATTCCGCCCGACCAAATCCGCCGGTGCGGGGGACGGAACACGCGCTGCGCCTGACAAGAGCGGCTCAATCAACCAACTCGATAACAGCGACGAAGCAGAGCCGCCGGAGCCTGCCGAATGAGTCGTCCGCTGGCCTTTCTTTTCCCTGGGCAAGGGTCTCAGACCGTCGGTATGGGACGCGCCCTGGTGGAGCGGTTTCCCGTGGCGGCTGAGGTGTTTGCCGAGGCTGATGCCGCACTGGGGTTCCCGTTGTCCACGCTGTGTTTTGAGGGGCCGGAAGAAGACCTCATCCTGACCCACAACACGCAACCCGCCATTGTCACAACCAGCGTTGCCGCCTGGCGGGCGCTGGCTCAGGAGGTGGACCTGCAACCGGTCTGCGTTGCCGGCCATAGTTTAGGCGAGTACTCGGCCCTGGTTGTGGCTGGCGCGCTGGACTTCGCCGATGCGGTCTGTATCGTACGGGAACGCGGCCGCCTGATGCAGGCGGCCGTCCCGCCCGGGGTGGGCGCGATGGCGGCCCTGTTTGGCCTGTCTGAGCAGGTTGTCGCAGCGGTGTGTACGGAAGCGGCGCAGGGCGAAGTTATCTCTCCGGCGAATTTGAACGGTGGCGACCAGGTGGTCATCGCCGGTCATGCCGGAGCGGTGCAAAGAGCCGTGGCCGGTGCCAAGGCGCGTGGGGCAAAACGGGCGGTCGAACTTGCGGTGAGCGCGCCTTTTCACTGTGCCCTCATGGCCCCGGCTGCGGAGGGGCTGGCCCGCGTCCTCGAACCGAGAACCGTCCGTCCGCTGAGCGTTGGGGTGATTGTCAATGCCACGGCCGAAGTCAACCGGGACGCGGAGCAGGTCAAAGACCTGCTGGTCCGACAAGTCACGGCGCCCGTCCGGTGGGAAGAAAGCATGCAGCGGGTGCGAGACCTCGGCTGTGAGGGGGCGGTGGAACTGGGCGCGGGGCGCGTCCTCAGCGGTTTGTTCAAACGCATTGATCGGAAGTTCCCGTGCGTTTCCATAAGCGACCCCGATAGCTTGGCAGCCAGCCTGGAGTGGTTGCGATCATGAGCGTGGACGCACGCGGCGGTTTGGATGGACTCGTTGCCCTGGTGACCGGCGCCTCACGGGGGATTGGCCGCGCGGTCGCGGAACGTCTGGCGCAAGACGGGGCGACGGTGGTGATTAACTATGTCAGGAATCAGGCTGCGGCCGAGGATGTCCGAGCGGGTATTGAGGCCCGGAACGGACGGGCCGAAGTCTGTCAATTCGACATTGCCGACGGTGCTGCCGTCACAACGGCAACGCGAGATATTCTTGAGCGGCAAGGAAAGATCGACATTCTGGTCAATAATGCCGGCATGTCGATTGACACGCTCCTGGTCCGGCTCAAGGAAGACGAGTGGGAAACGGTCCTCAACACCAATCTCACCGGCGTCTTTCGCTGTACGAAGGCGGTCACCCGCTCCATGATGAAGCAGCGTTTTGGCCGGATTATTAATTTGACGTCGGTGGTTGCCCAAATCGGGAATACCGGACAGGCCGCCTATTCAGCCGCAAAAGCCGGTATCATTGGCTTTACCAAGACGATGGCGAAAGAGCTCGCCTCCCGGTCGATTACGGTGAATGCCGTCGCCCCAGGATTTATTGAGACCGATATGACCAGGTCCTTGCCAGAAGAGGCGAAAACAGGATATCTGAGCCATATTCCCGCTGGCCGTTGGGGAACGGTTGATGAAGTTGCCGATACAGTAGCGTTCTTGGCAAACCCCCGAGCGGGCTATATCACTGGACAGATTATTAACGTTAATGGCGGCATGTATATGTAACTGGAGTTGGTTCGGCCAATTCCCCACAGACCGCCGAGCGAAAGGAGAGAGGAGGTCCCAGCTATGGCAGAAGCTTCGACCGAGGCGCGCGTCAAGGAAATTATCTGTGAGCAATTGGGTGTGAGTGAAGACGAGGTCAGCCTGGATTCTTCGTTTATCGAAGATCTTGGCGCAGATTCTCTGGATATTGTCGAACTCGTGATGGCGCTGGAAGAGGAGTACGATACCGAAATCTCTGACGAACAGGCTGAAAAGATTCGGACGGTCCGGAACGTTATCGAATACATCGAGAGCCACCAATAGCCGGCCGTACACGGGCTCAGGAGTGTCCAGACCGAAAGAATCGCAGTGGTCTCTCTGGAGCCCTGCGATTTTTCTGTATCTATGAGGAGAAAGGGAACGGCTCGACCGTGAGAATTGTCGGATGGGGAGAGAAGGAGCACTGGTATGACGAGTCAGCTCGCCCAGCACGACCCTGATGTCTACGCCGCCATTCAAGAGGAGACGCAACGCCAGGAGTACAATCTTGAGCTCATTGCGTCAGAGAATGTGGTGAGCGAGGCTGTGCTGGAGGCGCAGGGGTCCGTGCTCACGAATAAGTATGCAGAAGGCTATCCCCAGAAGCGCTACTACGGCGGCTGCGAGTATGTGGATGTGGTTGAACAGCTCGCCATTGATCGTGCCAAGGCGTTATTCGGTGCCGAGCATGTCAATGTCCAGCCGCACTCCGGAGCCCAAGCCAATATGGCCGCCTATTTCTCTCAGCTCCAGCCCGGAGACACCATTCTGAGCATGAACCTGTCGCACGGTGGCCATCTCACGCACGGCAGTCCGGTCAATTTTTCCGGAAAATTCTTCCAGGTCGTTCCGTATGGCGTCCGGGAGGACAATCAACGTATTGACTACGCTGAGATTGCCGCCCTGGCGCGTCAGCACCGGCCCAAGATGATTGTGGCCGGCCACAGTGCCTATCCGCGCCAGATTGACACCGCGCCCTTTCGAGACATCGCCGACGAGGTCGGGGCGCTGTTGATGGTCGATATTGCCCACTTTGCCGGGTTGGTGGCTGCCGGGCTGCACCCCTCTCCCGTGCCGTATGCCGATCTGGTTACGACGACGACTCATAAGACGCTGCGCGGACCACGCGGTGGGATGATTATGTGCCGCCAGAATCTGGCCAAAAGTGTGAATTCGTCTGTCTTTCCCGGTAACCAGGGTGGGCCGCTGATGCATGTGATTGCGGCCAAGGCCGTGGCGCTGAAGGAAGCGGCAACACCGGGGTTCCGAGCCTACCAGCAGCAGATTATCACCAATGCGCAAGCCCTGGCCGCCAGTCTCGTCCGGCGCGGGTTCCGCCTGGTCTCGGGCGGCACGGAGAACCATCTGATGCTGCTCGACCTGCGCGAGACCGAACTGACCGGCAAAGTGGCCCAGGAAACCTTGGATCAGGCTCGGATTACGGTCAATAAAAACGCGATCCCGTTTGATACGCGCTCTCCCTTTGTGACCAGCGGGGTGCGTATTGGCACACCAGCAGTGACGAGTCGGGGTATGAAAGAAGCGGAGATGGATCTCATTGCCGACCTTATTGCTCGCGCCCTGCAGCGAGTTGGCGACGAGCGGGGACTGACCGCCATTGGTGAGGAGGTCCGTGCGCTGTGCCAGCAGTTCCCCGTCTATGCCCACCGGGTTGCGCGAACCGCCTAAGCTGAAACGGAGAGCACGAATTGTCAGGTGATAGCGTGAGCCCTGCTCCCCCCCGCAGCGTATGAAGTGTCCTTTTTGTTCCCACCTGGAAAGTCGCGTCATTGATTCTCGTTTGAGTCGGGAGGGTGACGTCACCCGCCGGCGGCGGGAGTGCGAGGAGTGCGAGCGGCGCTTCACGACCTATGAGCGGGTTGAAGAAATTCTCCCTCTGGTCGTCAAGAAGGACGGACGGCGGGAGACCTATGATCGGCTCAAAATTATCACCGGCCTCAAAAAAGCGTGTGAAAAACGTCCGATCAGCATTGAGACCATAGAAGAGATTGCGGATCACATCGAGCGAACGCTCCAGGGGCGGGGCGAGAAAGAAATCCCGGGCGCGATGATTGGTGAAGAAGTCATGCGCCATTTGTACGATCTGGACAAGGTCGCCTATGTCCGCTTTTCTTCTGTGTACCGCTCTTTTCAAGATATTGACGAGTTCATGTCTGAGCTCAGGGACCTCATTCGGGAACGCAGCGCGGACGACGACAAACGGGCCCGGCGCGCAAAGCCGGAAAAGACGAAATCATGAACACTGATGAAGTGTTTATGCGGCGCGCTGTGGATTTAGCCCTGCGGGCGCAGGGGCGGACGAGTCCGAATCCCGTGGTGGGGGCCGTTATTGTCCGCGACGGTCGTGTTCTTGGCGAGGGCTATCATCGGCGGGCGGGACTGCCGCACGCCGAAGTTGAAGCGTTGCGCAAAGCGACCCGCCCGGTCCGCGGGGCCACCGTCTACGTCAACCTCGAACCGTGCTCGCATTACGGCAGAACGCCCCCCTGTGCCCAGGCGCTGATCGAGGCTGGTGTTGCCCGTGTGGTCATCGGCATGACCGACCCTAACCCGCAGGTGAGAGGACGTGGGATTCGGCGTCTGCGCCGTGCCGGCATTGCGGTCACGACCGGCGTACTCAAAGAGCTCTGCCAGCGGACCAATGAGGATTTTGCGGTTGTGATCCAGACCGGATTGCCCTTTGTCACCCTGAAACTGGCGGCTTCCCTCGACGGCCGCATCGCGGCGGCGAGCGGCGACGCCCGCTGGATTAGTGGAGAGGCATCACGTCGCAAAGTCCACGCGTTGCGCAACCGGGTGGACGCGATCCTGGTCGGCGCGGAAACGGTCCTGGCCGACGATCCCCAACTGACGTGTCGTATCCGTGGAGGGCGAGATCCCCTGCGCGTTATTCTTGACGGACGGCTCAGGATCAGCCCTCAGGCGCAAGTGTGTCACCTCTCTTCCAAAGCCGCCACCGTGATTGCCACAACACGCCGCGCCGCCCAACTTCGTGGGGCTGCGTTCGAGCGGGCTGGGGTTGAAATCCTGGCCTTTCCCGGAAAGCGGGGGAAGATTCTGCTCCGTCCGGTGCTCGAAACCCTGGCGCAGCGCGGGGCAAAGCATGTGTTGATCGAAGGGGGCGGGCAGGTTGCGGCGGCCGCCCTGCAAGAAGGGCTGGTACATAGACTCGTATTTTTTTACGGCGCCGTGCTGCTGGGCGGTGATGGACGGGCCATGCTCGCTCCGTTAGGGATTGGGCGGGTTGCCGAGGGAATAAAACTCCATACAATGCAGGTAGACCGCAGTGGGAACGATGTGGTGGTGTCAGGCTATATTCGGACGTAAGGAGGGGCTATGCCAATCGCGCTCTCACCAATAGAAGAAGCGCTCCAACAGCTCAGCCAGGGAAAAATGGTGATCCTGGTTGAAAACGACACTGGGGAAGGGGAAGCCGACCTGTGTCTGGCGGCTGATCTGACCACACCGGATGGCGTCAACTTCATGGCTACCCACGGTCGTGGCCTGGTGTGTTTGGCTCTGACAGAAGAGAAAATTCGCGAACTCGGGATTCCCATGCTCGGGCATGGGTATGAAGGGAGTCGTCAACGGGTCTTTGGAGCCTCGATTGAAGCCCGCCGCGGCGTGACAACCGGGATATCGGCCTATGATCGCGCGGTGACGATCACGACTGCGGTCCGTGATGACGCCCGCCCGGCCGACCTGGTGATGCCAGGTCATATCTTCCCGCTCTTTGCGCATCGGGGTGGGGTGTTGGCGCGACGGGGCTTATCCGAAGCCGGCATTGATCTGGCCCGACTGGCGGGTCTCAAGCCGACGGCAACCCTGTGTACGATTCTCCGCGACGATGGCGATATTGCCCAAGGCCAGGAGATTGAGGCCTTTGCGCAAGAGCACGCCCTGCCGATTGTGAGCATAGCCAGCCTGACCACCTACCGTTTACGGACGGAATCCGTCATTCATCGGGTGGGTGAGGGAGAAATCACGAGTCCGTTCGGGGGGCAGTTTTTAGCCATCGTCTACCGAACCGAAGTCGATAACCACGAACATATTGCCCTGGTCAAAGGGCGGATTACGACCCAGGAGCCCGTCACGGTCCGGGTCCATTCGCAATGTCTAACCGGCGATGTGTTTGGTTCGGAACGGTGTGACTGCGGAGACCAGCTCACGCATGCCATGGAGTGCATTGCAGAGGAAGGCCGCGGGGTGGTGATCTATCTGCAGCAAGAGGGCCGGGGGATCGGACTGGCCAATAAGATCCGGGCCTACGCCCTCCAGGATAAAGGTATGGACACGGTTGAGGCCAACCTCCACCTTGGATTTGAGGAAGACCTCCGGGATTATGGCATTGGGGCGCAGATTCTCCGCGACCTGCGCGTCTCGCAGGTGCGTTTGCTGACGAATAATCCGCAGAAAATCAGCGGGCTCGAAGAATACGGGGTGAACGTTGTTGAACGCCAGCCCATTGAGACGCCCCCTCACAAGGGGAATATTCACTATCTCCAGGTCAAGAAGGAAAAACTGGGGCATTTGTTCTCTGAGCTCAAACCGTTGCTCTAAGGCTGTGATCACTGCGTGAAGAGGGGAAGCTATGGCCCGAGTCATTACTGGCAAGCTGGATGCGACCGGGATGCGGTTTGGCGTCGTCGTGTCACAGTTCAATAGTCTGATTACCGAGCGCTTGCAGGCGGGTGCCATTGACGCCTTCTGTCGCCATGGGGCGCGGGACGAAGACATTGATGTGGTGTTGGTTCCGGGGGCGTTTGACATCCCCCTGTTTGCGAAGCGGATGGCAACCAGCGGTCGCTACGAGGCCGTGGTCTGTGTTGGGGCGGTCATCAAGGGTGAGACGCCGCACTTCGATTATATTGCGGCAGCCATGACCCAGGGCATCAAAGAAATTATGCTCTCCTCCGGTGTACCCGTGACATTTGGAGTGCTGACCACAGACTCTGTTGAGCAAGCGCTTGACCGGGCCGGGGCAAAACTTGGGAATAAGGGCTGGGAAGCGGCCCTGTCCGCTATTGAGATGGTCAACGCTCTCGGGGCGTTGCAGGAAATCGAGTGAGTGTCGTATGGGAGCCCGTGGAACCCGCCGCCAGGAGCGTGAATACGCCCTCCAAGTTTTGTACCAGATTGATATCAGCGGGGTGGAGCCGCCGCAGGCGCTGGCGCTTTTCGAGCAGTGCTTTACCCAGGCAACCGAGGTCCGGGAGTTTACTGTAGATTTGGTGAACGGCACGTGGCGCGAGCGGCGTCAGCTTGACAGTATGATCGCCGCGGCCGCCGAACACTGGCGGATCGGCCGCCTGCCCAAGGTGGATTTGAATCTGCTCCGTCTCGGGGCGTATGAATTGGCAGCCTACCCCGACTTATCCGCGGGGGTGACGATTAACGAAGCAATTGAAATTGCTCGCCGCTACTGTAGTGACGACGCGCCGACCTTTGTCAACGGCGTGCTGGATCGGATCGCGCGCGTTGTCGGGAAGAAAGTACAGCCTCATGAGTCTCTCGAATAAGCAGTCCAACGGAGCCGTGGCGGAAACGCCCGCAGGCGGGAAAGTACGCTATCAGCCAAGCGTCATCGAGCCGAAATGGCAGCGTTATTGGCGCGAAGAAAAAACCTTTCGCGCCGAGATCGACCGTCGGAAGCAAAAATACTACATCCTGGATATGTTTCCGTATCCGAGTGCCGCCGGACTGCACGTCGGACACCCGGAAGGCTATACCGCAACCGATATCCTGGCCCGTTATAAGCGCATGCGGGGATTTAATGTCCTGCATCCCATGGGCTGGGACGCATTCGGACTGCCCGCGGAACAGTATGCGATTGAGACGGGCACACACCCGCGTGAAACAACGGCTCATAATATCACGACTTTTCGGCGTCAAATCCAATCCTTGGGCTTTTCCTACGATTGGGACCGGGAGATTTCGACCTGTGATCCCGACTACTATCGCTGGACGCAATGGATTTTCCTCAAACTCTACGAGCGCGGCTTGGCCTATATGGCAGAGGTGCCGGTCAATTGGTGTCCGGCCCTGGGTACGGTCCTGGCCAACGAAGAGGTCATCGACGGTAAGAGTGAGCGCGGCGGACATGAGGTCATCCGTAGGCCCATGCGGCAGTGGATGCTCCGGATTACGGCCTATGCGGAACGGCTATTAGCCGGCCTCGACGACCTCGATTGGCCGGAAAATGTCAAGGAAATGCAGCGCAACTGGATCGGGCGGAGCGAGGGTGCCCGCATTCGTTTTCAGCTGTGTCGCGGCGATGGTTCCGTGTTTGCGGAAGAAGACGCCTTTTTCGATGTTTTTACCACACGCCCGGATACGCTGTTTGGCGCGACCTATTGCGTTCTGGCCCCGGAACATCCCTTGGTTGAGCGCATCACCACCCCGGACAATCGGGCCACGGTCGAGGCGTATAAAAAAGAGGCGCTGCGCAAGTCCGACCTGGCCCGCACGGAGCTGGTGAAAGAAAAGACCGGGGTCAACACGGGCGGCTATGCCTTGAATCCCGTTACTGGCGAGCCGATTCCGATTTGGGTCGCCGACTATGTCCTGTTCACCTACGGTACCGGGGCGATTATGGCCGTGCCGGGCGGAGACGAGCGGGACTGGGAGTTTGCCCGCCAGTTTGACATCCCGATTGTTGAAGTGGTCCAGGGTGGGGATATGGAAACCGGGGCCTATATCGGAGACGGACCCCATGTGAACTCGGGCTTTTTAGACGGCCTCAACGTGGCCCAGGCCAAGAAAAAGATGCAGGTCTGGCTGGAGGAAAACGGCCACGGCGAAGGCACGGTGAACTATAAGCTCCGGGACTGGCTGTTCAGCCGCCAGCGGTATTGGGGCGAGCCGTTTCCCGTGCTCCACGTAGACGGACAGCCCCGGCCGGTCGAGCCGCAGGATTTGCCCGTGCTCCTGCCCGACGTCGAGAGTTTCCGCCCAACCGGAACGGGCGAGCCGCCGCTGACCGCGGCGCGGGACTGGGTGGAGACGACCGAACCGGCCTCGGGTCAGCCGGCGTTGCGGGAAACCAACACCATGCCCCAGTGGGCTGGGAGCTGTTGGTATTTTCTGCGCTTCCTGGACTCGCAGAATACGGACAAGCCGTGGGACGCGGAGGCCGAACAGTACTGGATGCCGGTCGATTTATACGTCGGGGGTGTAGAGCACGCCGTGCTGCACTTATTGTACGCCCGTTTCTGGCACCACGTCCTGTATGACTGCGGCCTTGTGTCCACACCGGAACCCTTCGATCGTCTGGTTAATCCAGGTATGGTCCTGGGTTTCAGTTACCGCTATTACCAGGACGAACAGGGGCAGTGCTATTCGGTGCAGGCCGTTGAGAAGATTACTCGGGACGGCAACGAGGAGGCCGAGTACGTGCTGAGGGCAGACCCGACAACACCGCTCAGTGTGGGCTATGTGCCGGTAGACCAGGTGGTGTGGCGCGACGAAAAGCCCTATCACCCGGATGATACGGACCTGGAACTGGAGCCCCAAACCGACAAAATGTCGAAATCCCGGGGCAATGTGGTGAATCCCGATGTCGTGATTGCGGAGTATGGGGCCGATGCGCTGCGCTGCCATGAGATGTTTATGGGGCCGCTGGAGCAGGTCAAGCCCTGGAATACACGCTCGGTTGCCGGCGTGTATCGCTTCCTGCACCGGGCCTGGTCGCTGATTATGGCCGACTCCGGTGACCTGCGCTCGGATATTGCCGACGTGGAACCCCGGCCCGACGCTGCGCTTACCCGCCTCTTTCACAAAACGGTCAAAAAAGTCACGGAAGACATCGAAGGCATGCGCTTCCACACCGCGTTGAGCGCTCTGATGGTGTTTGTGAATGACGCGCAAAAGGCTCCCCGCCTGCCGCGAGTGTTGGCTGAGGGGTTTGTGCTGCTGCTGGCTCCCTTTGCTCCCCATCTGGGCGAAGAATTGTGGCAGCGTCTGGGGCACGCGGAGACGCTGACGTACGAAACCTGGCCGTCGTACGACCCGGAGCTCGTTCAGGATGAGACCGTTACGGTCGCGGTCCAGGTCAACGGAAAATTCCGGGCGACCATTGATCTGGCCGTTGACGCGGATAAGGAAACGGCCCTGGACGCGGCGAGGAAGCAGGACAAGGTGGCCACGTATCTGGCGGGCAAGACCATCCGGCGCGAAATCGTCGTGCCCGGCCGACTGGTGAACTTCGTGCTTGGCTAGCGTCTTGTTGAAAACGCTCCGGCTCAGGTCTTTTATGAAGAAAGTGTCTGCCATTATGATCGCCGTGTGTGCCTGCCTGTGGAGCGCGTGCGGCTATCAGTTTGCGGGGACCGCTCCCTTACCGCAGGGAATCCAGAGTGTGAGCTTTGCCGAATTTTCCAATCGTACGCTTGAGACTGGTGTAGAAAAGGAACTCCAGTGGGCCATGGAGCGAGAGTTTCGGACCCGTCGGAATATTCAGGTCACCGACACGGGCGAAGGGGTGATTTCCGCCCAACTCCAGACGCTGGAACTGCGACCGTTTTCCTTTGACCGCCGCGATCAGGTTCTTGAGTACGAAATGGTGCTTGCCCTCGATGTCCAGCTCACCGACCGAGGAAGCGGAGAAGTTCTGTGGCAGGCAGACAACCTACGGGTGACGGAATACTACAGCGCCATTCCTCAGGTCTTGGTAACGACCTCGCCTGAATTCCTGCAGGGAATGCTCGATCCTGCCGACCTGCCCGGCCTCACGGATGTGCAGTTCTCGGAAACGCAACGCCGCCTTGCCGTTGGGCGCCTCTTTACTG
>WTHD01000163.1 GCA_011523265.1 Candidatus Binatota bacterium | reverse complement strand
ACCGGAGAGCAGTTCTCCGGTTCCCCGTCAGTTGGTTCCAATAGGCGGGCGAACACGCCCAGCGGCTTGCCTAGCCGGCTACGCCGTTACGGAGCAGAGTACCCGAGGTATTCCCGGTGCACTCACCATCCTGGAAGGTCTCTTCACCGTTCACCAGAATGTGCTTATAGCCTTCGGCTTTTTGGACGCGCCGCCACTCGTTTGCCGGCAGGTCATGAGCAATCTCACCCGGCAAGGCCTTCACGGTGTTGATATCGTAGACCACGATGTCAGCCGCTTGGCCTTCACGCAGCGTCCCACGGTCCTTGATGCCCGCGGCCCAAGCCATGATCCCGCTCAGGCGAAAGTGCGCCTCTTCCAGGCTCATGACGCCCTGCTCACGGACCAGCCAGGACAGGACTTCGGTCGGATAGATGGCCGGGGTAATGAACTTCACGTGCGCCCCACCATCCGACACACCCGGCAGGGTATACGGCGAGCTCATCAGTTCCTTATAGCCCTCAATGTTGGCGTTACCCACCGGGCCAGCCCACTCGGTGCGCAGATCGTCGGCCACGGACAGGTCAAGCATGGCGTCGATGACGTGCTTGCCTTCCTTCTCGGCAATCTGCTCCACGGACATGCCCTCGTATTGGAGTTTGAGTTCGGTATTGCGAACCTTGCGCGCAATAAACTTCTCAAAATCACCAAAGACGACATTCATGGTTTCCATGCCGCCCTGATCGTAGTCCTCACGCATTTCCTTGCGCAGTTCAGGCTTCGACAGTTTGGCTTTCCGCTCTTCGACCGTTCCGAGCGTGGCTTCCTTCCAGGCCGGAATGCCATCAAACAGGTTCCAGTCTTCCAGGGTCATCCGTACTGGAGCCCGGGCTGTGACGCCCTGGCCGAACACCCGAGCGCCGCGTTCGTTGGCCGCATTGACCCAATTCAACTGAGCCTGGTGGGACTCGGGATGCCTATCACTGATTAACATGGCATTGTACAGCAGCGGCTGACCGGCTGTCTTGGTCATCTTTTCCAGGAATCTGAAATCATCATCAACACCAAAAGTGCCTTCGCTTGCACCTGACTGGGTAAACTGGATACAGCCCTCACCGACTTCGCTCATGGCTTTGGCCATATCCATATAGAACTCATCCGGCAGGATGTCGGTGATCATCGGCGTGCCGTCATAGTCGCGCTGCACGGACACCCGGCTCTCAGGCACCAAACGCTGGGCAGACCAGCCCGCGGCGCCAGCCTTCACGGCTTCCTTGTACAGGCCGGTGATGGTTGCCATCTCTTCTGCATTGGGGAAGCGCTTCTTGGCGTCGTCAAAGCCGCCCATCACATACGCTACGGCCGGGGCGAGCGGGAAGAGATGGGAAACATTGACTCCCAGGGGCATGCGGGACAGACGGTCCATGTATTGCGGGAAGGTTTCCCAGTCCACCTTCATCGACACCCGCATGGGCTCCAGCGGAATCGCTTCGGTCCGGGACAAGGCCAGCATGGCCCGGTCGGCGTCCTGTTGACGCAGTGGAGCAAAACCAAACCCGCAGTTACCAATGGTGACGGTGGTCACACCGTGCCAACTGCCGATCGTGCAGTACGGGTCCCAGTGCAACTGGGCATCATAGTGGGTGTGCAGATCGATGAATCCCGGGGCAACGATCTGCCCGCTGGCATCAATCTCTTTTTTGGCGTCGCTGCTGCTGATTTTTCCAATCTCAGCAACCTTACCGTCCTTGATACCAAGGTCGGCCTGGTAACGCGGCACCTTCGTCCCGTCGACGACCGTACCGTTTTTAATCACTGTATCGAATTGTGGCATATCTCCCTCCTTTGTGATTTTACAAATACTCTATCATCGCCATACTCTCAGAGAAATCTGCTGTCAACCTTCAGGCAGAAAAAATAATTCTCTTGCCCGGAGGGGCTCTGCCGTGACGGTCGATTGCCATCTCTTTCACCTTCTCAGTAGGTTTCACGTACTGACTGATCTCCTCATGAGCGAAAATGCGGCATGACTTCCTGAGCAAACAGTTCAAGGCACTCGGTCACCTTATCGAGTGCAAGTCCTGGCAGATGCATGCCCATGGCCAAATGTGTCACCCGCGTTTCGTCTTGGTAGCGTTGCAAGGCCTGAATGCAATCGTCCGGTGTCCCCACAATGGGCGCCCCGCCCGGAATGGTGGGATCAATGTGGCGCAGTTCCTCGATGCTGGGCACCCGCCCCATAGCTCGGTCGGCTCGCAGGTCGCCGGCTTCTTTGAGCAACGGAAAAGCAGAGGAGAAGAGATAATGCATATGCTCACCAACAAGGTCCCAGGCTTTGTCCCGACTCTCTGCTACATAGACCCAGCGCAGTTGGGCTAAGTAGTAATCTTTCGGATTCCGGCCACAGCGTTCCAACTCATCATCGTAGGCCCGCTGCTGGGCAACCTCCCCCGTACCCATCAGGTGAAACCCCATACGTGCCGCTCGCTGCACGGCTTTCTTGCCGCGGGCACCGATCCAGATCGGCGGATGCGGCTGCTGGACGGGACGGGGCGTGAGACGGACATCGGTGAGATGATAATAGTCCCCGTCAAAAGAGAATGCCTCGTTTGTCCATAACCCCTGAATAACAGCGAGGTCTTCTTCCAGGCGCGCGTCGCGCTGCTCACGGGGAAAGCCGAAGGCATGAAATTCTTTATTGCGATAGCCTTTGCCCACCCCAAGATCGAACCGGCCATTGGACAGAATATCCACGGTGATGGAATCCTCGGCCACGCGCAAGGCGTGTTGAAAGGGCAGGATTAAAATAAACGTGCCGATCCGGATGCGGGTCGTGCGGGTGGCAATACCGGCGGCTAGGGGTAATAGAGCAGGCGACCAGCCATCCGTGTCGAAGTGGTGCTCGGTCAGCCAAATATGATCGTAGCCAAGTTCCTCGACTCTGACGATTTGGTCCAGCAGGCTCTGATACAGTGCAGGAAAAGGCCGCTCCCAGCGCGCCGGATTCCAGAACGGCATTAACAGACCAAATTTCACACTACCCCTCCCAATACAGCCGGCCTAGCAGAAGTGAAAGAATTATTCAAAGCCAAATTTCCTTTTTTCTTCCGACTGTTACCATCTATTGGCGAATGAGGGTTCGTTCAGTGTAGTTCAGCCGATTTCGTTCACCATGGTACTATGATGAATCCGTAGCCGATTTTTTGTCAGAAGCTCTGGACTGGGGATTTGGGCGTATTAGGAATACGGTCAGGAGTAGCCAACGCTTCCCTTAGCGTCGGTCGTACAACGGATGCCCTTTTCTCCCGAGGTGGACTTTCGCAACGTGGTCGGCTTCAAGATGGGCGATATATAGATCGTCAAAATTCGGCCCGCCAAAGGCGCAGTTGGTCGGCCCCTGAGTCTTTGTCCCGTCCGGATCATCAAGAAGAACGGATAGCTGACCATTCGGATCGAGCACTACCAAGCGGTTCACCATGGGTAAGGTGATAATAAGATACTCTTCGACATCAAAGGCCATGCCATCGGGCAGCGCCCCTAAGTCTTCACCAAACACCTCGGGGCTGCCATGCGTCCCGTCCTTATGCATCGCAATCCGGATGCAGTTATTCTGACTCGATTGCAGCACGTACACGGCCTGCTCTTGGGGGTCGATCGCCGTCCCGTTCGCGAAGTAGATACCAGTCGTCACGACTTCCCCACGGCCATCCGGCCGCAGGCGGACGAGGACTCCCTTCGGTGATGGATTGCGCAACTCTTCCATCAGCTTGTCAAAGTTACCAAAGGTCAGATCGGTCGAGTTGGATACATACAGGTTTCCCTCGGCATCAAAAACCGGGAAATTCGGGAGGGTGAGTTTGATATCCCCGACCTGATCGGCAAACAGACTGACCTGGCCGTCCGGCGTCACTTTGAGCACCGCGGCCTTGCCAGGGTCACACACAAAGAGGTTCCCCTGTTGGTCGAGCGCCATCCCTGCTGGTCGGCCGCCCGTACGCGCGCATTCCGTGACGGTTCCATCCGGCGCCAGCTTGCGGATCACACCGTCTGTTCCCCCGCCATAGACGTTCCCTTCACGATCAACGACAACGCCTTCTGGACCTTTGAATCCAGTCGCCGCCGTTTCCACCTGGTCCAGCCTGAGTTGTTGGTAGGGCATGGTGTACCTCCTGAGGAATGTTGTTTTCGTTATACGTAGGGATTGCTATCTCCCCATCTTGAGCCGATTCTCTTGCGCCCAACCCTCTTTGAAAGGGACGGTAAAATACGGAGTGAGCGACATCTTCTGAAACTTCCACTCGCCATTCTGTCTGACGTATTCGTCGTCATAGCGGGCGGCCACGAAATACGCCTCCCCTTTTGAGATGGTCTTTGCTTCGAGGTAGGCATAGCCTTTCCCCGCATCCCCTTGCACCTCAACCGCGTGGTTATGCATAAACTGTTTGACAAAAGATAACAGATTTTCGACTCCTTGAAAAAACTTTGTCAGCTCGGCCCGACCGGTGGCTTTACCCAGATAGTCAAAGTCGAGGACAGCATCCTCAGTGAACAGATCGGGGATAGCTTCCAGTTCCCCCTCGTTGATGCACTCGTGGTAACGAAACCGTAGCGAGCGGATGGCTTCGCGGTCACTCAAATCCTGAATCTTTGCTTCCAGTGCCTGCAAACGGGCTTCGGTATCCTGAGACATTGTTCCCTCCCTTTCAGCTTTGTTCTTTCGGTTCCAAACCCTCAAACCACGGCAGCACCAGGGTTTCATTGATGGCGTAGGTCAAAGCGTGACTCCAGTCGGGCAGCTCGGTGTATTTCACGCTGTAGCCGATGTGTTCGAGCAGTTCATTTGATGAGCGAATGGCTTCAACCGGAAAGATGAAGTCATGCACGCCGTGAATCACATGAATCGGCACATTGATGCCTCGCTTCTGTCGCAGCATGCCATCCGTGGCGGGGCTCAGTTCACCCGCAATGGGCGCTATCCCGGCAAAGAGTTCGGCCTGATCCAACCCCAGCAGATAGGTATAGGTTCCACCGTCAGAGAGACCGGACAGATACACCCGCGAACGATCAACCTGGTAAGTCTCACACACCGTATCAAACATGGCCCGGATGGACCGGCTGTCAACCGGCGGTTGCAGGACGGACCACGTCGGCCCCAGGGACTTCGGCGACAGCAGCAGATAGCCCTTGCTCTTGGCGGGCCGCAGCCATGTCCAGATATAGTCATCGCCACGGCCATAGCCACCGTGAAGGCAGACGATGAGCGGCCAGTCTGTGTCGGGGCTGTAGTATTCCGGAACGTATAACGAGTATTCGGCATGCTCCTCGGTCTGCGGCTGATGGATCATACCGACCGGTACCGCCACATCGTCAGCCCGCGTCTCCAAGGCGGCGCGCTGGGACGCGGCCTCCGGCAACAGCCAGTACTGGCAGAGCGTCGAGAGATGGGCGCGGTGGTTATATAAGAGATCCAGTCCTCGACACAGCGAGAAGCGGCTGTTAACAAACGCACCACCAAAATTCGGTCCGGGCGCCCCGCCGAGAAAGGCGGTGCTGGAATTGCTGAGATGCGTCAGCGCGGCACAGAAGGCGGCGTGAAACTCGGCGAGTTCTTCGGGTGGTTCGAGGCTGGCGGCGCTGGAGAGTGCAGTTTCAAAAAAGTCACCAAGAGTATCTCGTATCCGTCCTTGCGCCTCCGGTATTTTCCCGAAGTGCATATTCTCCTGAACGTCTTCAAACGTTCGCAAAAAGAGCAGGATTTTTTCTTCCAGCGGCCGAATAGACTCCTGGTACTGTTCCTGGCTCATCATGCTTATCCTGGCCCCCTTTCGCGTCTCTCTCCCGGCTTCTTTCCCCGTACGCGCCGCCTTTGTACAATCCTTTGCATCTGCTTGCAAATTGCCCTATCGTACGCAGGAGTTGGCTGACACAAAAGGAGAGGATTATGAGCACCGCCACGGCCCAGAGTGTCCCGCAGAATACACACGAGCTAGCCGAACGCTTTGGCGATCCGGATCAACTCGCCGTCAAGCATAAACTGCCCTATATCGACGAAGCTGCCGCGCGGTTTCTTGAGCAGTGTCCGTTTGTGATCGTCTCAACGGCAGATGCCCAAGGACGGTGCGACGCCTCACCCAAGGGCGATCCGCCGGGCTTTATCAAAATCGCAGATAAACACACCCTCTACCTTCCGGACCGGGCCGGCAACAAAATGTTCCAGAGTATCAATAATATTCTGGAGAACCCGCACGTCGGCTTACTCTTCCTCATTCCCGGTGAGGAATGGACCATGCGCATCAACGGCCACGCCCGTATTGCCGACGAACCTCAGCTCCTGGAAAAACTCAGCGCTCGGGGCCGCCCGGCCCAGCTTGCCATCGAAGTCGCCGTCGAGGAATGCTACTTCCACTGCCCCAAGTCGTTCAAACGGGCCGAACTGTGGAATGCGGAGAAATTCCACAGCTACCAGGGCGACTCGTGGGGCGTCATCCTGGCGCAGCGGACAGAGATGGAAAAAAGAAAGGCCGCAGAGCTGGATGATATGATCGAAGAGGCGGTCAAGAATTTGTAGCGGCAATCGACCTGATTCGTGAGGACAGCATGCCAACGCTGCGTATCGATGAGTCCCTCGATCTGTACTACGAACTCGACGATTTTACCGATCCCTGGGCCGCCTCGGAAACTATTCTCCTGGTACACGGCGTTGCGGATACGAGCCAAGCCTGGTTCGCCTGGGTGCCGCGTCTGGCCCGACAATTTCGGGTACTGCGACCGGACCTGAGAGGTTTTGGGCATTCTTCTGTTCCGCCGGCGGGCTATGGCTGGTCTCTGCACGGCTTTGCCCAAGACCTCCGGACTCTGCTCGATCGGCTGGAGATTGCGGCCGTTCACGTGGTGGGACAGCGTGTGGGTGGAAGCGTCGTCATGCAATTCGCGCATGACTATCCCGACCGGGTCAAAAGCCTGACCGTCATTGGTGGGCCGGCGACGCTCTCCAAAAGTTCGCTCAACCCGGACGCCTGGCTCGCGCAGGTTCAACAGGACGGAGTCGAAGCCTGGGCACGCAGCACAATGGAGCGTCGTCTGGGCAATGTGAGCCCGGCGATGAAGGAATGGTGGATTAGCGCCATGGGTAAAGCCTCACCCGAGGTGATGGCCGGAATCTTTCGCTATGTCGGGAATATGGACATCACTGCCCTGCTGCCCCAGATTCAGGCTCCAGCCCTGATGATCACCAGCGACCAGAGTGCGCTGGCTCCAGTCGAAACAGTCCGTGACTGGCAGACGCGGATTCCCAACTCTCAGCTTTTGGTTCTCCCCAGTGCGGCCTATCATCTTGCGGCGGCGCTGCCGGAAGAATGCGCGGCGGCAACGCTCAGGTTTATTGCGAGCCTAGCCGATTGAACGCTTTTCTCCGTCTGTGGTGACAGACTACCGCCTGCAACACATTCTCCGGCGCTACATGTAAGGCGGCCAAGACAAAGCCCTGGCCGTTCTCAGTACTACTGTAGGGGCGAGAAGCTGGCCGGGGTCAGGATCTTGTTGTACTGGCTGACAATCATGCCCTGGGCCTTGGGACGGAAGGCTTGCAACTGGGGATCTGCCGCCTGGGCTGCCCGGGCTTGCGCTCGATGATTCATATCCTCATAGGCCCAGATGTGGACGACCTCGTTTAACGGACCGACCTCGGTTGACCACCAGCCGACCAGTTTGGAGTATTTGCTGATGACCGGCAGTCCTTCTTCTTCTATGAGCGCCTGAAACTCCGGTACCTTACCCGGTTGCAGCGTATACACACGCATCTCATACACCATAATCTGATCCTCCCTGTTGTTAAGATTTTCAACTCCCAATTAAAGGTTTCTCGCGTCTTTCGAATAGTGGTGTCAGAGTCCGCATTCACTGAATTAGAAGCGAAGAGCCCTGATAGGCTATTAGGCAAACTCCGGCGCAGCCCTTGTCGGCTGCCTCCGTGCAGCCGACCTCCATACTGACCGACCGCCACCCCGTACCCTTTCTTGTTTTTACTTATTCCCCACTCCTTAGATGTGTCCCGGCCTCTGTTTTTACTCGTTCTCCATTCCTGAGTCTTCACTCACACCATCCGCCCCTGCCCTATGCGCCTCGCTCCACTCGCGTGCCAAGCGCTGGGCTTCGGCGATCTGGGCCGGGGTCATTTGTTTTGCAACAGTATCCCGCAGTTCACGCGCATCTTCAAAATCCGTTCCGGCGAGATTGAGCCACATATGAGCCAGAGTGTAATCCTGCGAAACTCCCTGACCATTCCCGTAGAGGCGGCCGAGATTGGCCTGTGCGACAGCATTTCCCTGTTCGGCGGCCCGGCGATACCATTTCACCGCCTCGGTATAATCCTGCGGGACCCCTCGGCCGACATTGTACATGTAGCCGAGATTGAACTGCGCATCCGCGTAGTCCTGCTCAGCAGCCCGGCGGTACCATTTCACCGCCTCAGCATCATCCTCCGGGACGCCTTGGCCCACGTTGTACATGTCGCCGAGCTTATTCTGCGCGACAGAGAGTCCCTGTTCAGCGGCTCGACGATACCATTTCGCCGCCTCGGTATAGTCCTGCGCGATACCTTGGCCCTCATGGGACATGATACCGAGATTGTTCTGCGCGGCCGCGTCTCCGGCTTCAGCGGCTCGACGATACCATTTCGCCGCCTCGATATAATCCTGCGGGACCCCTTGGCCGATATTATACATGTAGCCGAGATTGAACTGCGCATCCACGTTTCCGGCTTCAGCAGCCGCTCGGCAGGCAACGAACCGGGTTGTGAGTGTCAGATCAGTCCTGAGACAGTTTGCGATATCAACATCCTCTGCCGTAACGGGACCTACCCCCACACAGGCCCACAACAAGGCGATACAGATGAGAAGCCGACAGATAGGCTTCATGGTGACGCTTTCTCCTTCTTCACCGAAGTGGAAGCGCAGAGACCTGAAGGGATCCTACATAAACTCTGGTGCGACCTTGGTGGCGAACAGCTCGATGTCTTCGAGGAGTTGGTCTTGGGGTTCGAGGCCGTTGTAGGCGACCAGAGAAAAATACTCGAACGGAATCTCCTCATAGACCTCGGCGACCTGCCGTTTGACATCATCGACCGTGCCGGCCACGATCAGTCCCGTGTTGAGTACCCGTTCAAGCATGGACCCGCTGCCTTCGCTGAGTAAAACCGGAAAGAAGTGTGAGGCAAATTCCGAGAAAAACGGCACGATGCATTTTTCCACTTTTTCGTAGGCCGCTTCGCGCGTCTTGGCGACATACAGGAAGCGCAACAAGCCCTGCCCCTGTCCGGGGCTGAGGGTATGCCCACGCTGGGCGGCGCCTTCCCGGTAGGCGGCGTCCTGGACACGTGCCCCGGCCATGGGCGCAAAATAGCAGCAGGTAAAATCCTGCTCGCCCGACCAACGCGCCGAGTCCGCACTACCCGACGAACTAATAAAGACGGGTGGATGTGGCCGTTGGTAGGGCGCCGGCACCACGCTGATCCGACTGACGCGGTCGTGCTCGTCAATCTCTCCGGGCGCGCCATACTCCCGGGCACACGGATAGGCCGGATAGTCTTCAATGCCTTCATGCGGAAACGGCACTTTGAAAAACTCGCCATTGTACGAAAAGCTCGGTTCGGTCCAGGCTTTTTTGACAATGGTGACCATCTCACGAAAGATTTGCTGGTTGACATCGTCGGCCGTGGCCTGTTGCTCAGACTCGCGGTTCGACAAGGTTGGCAGCGTGTTGTACTGCTGCCCGAGCGTTCTGACCCAACGGGCCTGATAGCCGCGGGCAAAGCCGACAAAGAATCGCCCTTTGAGAATATGATCCAGCACCGCCGTCTCTTCGGCGACGCGTAGCGGATTTTGCGTGCCCATGACATAGCCCAACTGCCCCATCCGCATCTGTTTGGCATACGGGCCTAACCAGGCGTTCATCAGTCCGGGAGTGGGCAGCATCTCAAATCCCTCAGAGTGGAAATGGTGCTCAATAAAACTCATGCCCCAATAGCCAAGCTCGTCCGCGGCTTTCACGATATCGACCATGCCGTCAATGATCTGAGCATAGCGCTCAACGTTGCGTCCGACAGGGCGTAACTCCCGCCGTTCTTCGTTGGAGCGCACCGGCATTGAGGGAACCATTTGAATCATTGTTTTCATTACTACGTCCTCCTGAGTGACCCTCCTGCCTTATCCGTCAGTGTCCGCTTTCGTCAAGCGTCCGAGCGTCACACGCCTTGCACCCTCCCCCAGACTTCGACTACGCTCCGAGCCGGAGGGGTAACGTATGGGGCTTCAGGAACTGTCTGACACCGTCTGCATTGTTGGTGTGGGTGACACCAAACAAGGCGCGGTCCCGGACAAGACTGGCGACGAGTTGGCCATAGAGGCAGCTCGGGCGGCGTTAGAAGATTGCGGTCTGAAGAAAGATGATATTGACGGCTTATTTGTGCAGCCCAGTTATGGTAGGCAGGGCGATTATCTCAAAGTTGGGCTGATGCTCGGTCTCAATCCCAGGGTTGGGGGCGCGGTCGAGGCATCGGGGGCAACAGGCTGTTATATGATTCAGCACGCCGCCCTGCTGCTCAACACGGGCATGGCTCAGTACATCCTGCTGGTGTACGGCACGAACCAGAAGACGAATCGGAATAGATTCGGTGGAGCCCTGCTCGAAGAACACGCACCCTACGGCGCCTTTAATCCATCCGGACCGTTTGCGTTTGCCTTTCGGCGTCACATGCATTTGTACGGGACGACCGAAGAGCAACTCGCCACGATTGCGATTAACCAGCGTACGCATGCCAGGCTGAACCCCAAAGCCGTCCAGCAAACACCGCTCACGCTCGACGATTATATGAGTGCCCGTTACATTGTGGAGCCCCTCAGATTGTTTGACTATTGCTATATTACCGACGGTGGGCACGCCTTTATCCTGACAACGGCGGACCGCGCTACAGACTTGAAAAAGCCACCGGTCTATATCCGGGGGATGGGTCGCCAAGAGGCTTTTCGCGCGTATGAAACGCCCGACCTGGTGATGCAGAGTTTTCAGCAGGAAGCGGTCGCCAAGATGGTCTTTGATATGGCTGGGTGCACGCCACAGGACATGCAAGCATTATATGTCCAAGATGCGTACAGCCCGGCAGTGATCGCAGCCTTGGAAAATTACGGCTTTTGCCCGCGGGGTGAGTCAGGACGCTGGATTCAAGACGGGCGTATCGCTCTGGGCGGCGAACTCCCGCTGAACGTCAACGGGGGGCAATTGTCTGAAACCTATATGGTCGGCTGGCAAAACACCTGTGACGCCGTACGGCAGTTGCGAGGGGAATGCGGCGCGCGGCAGATCAAGGATGTGGAACTCCTCATGTGTACGTACACTGGCGGCTTGCGTGAGCATGCCGGCGCATTGATTTTGCGACACTAAACCGGAGAAAGACCCATGCCCGACTACAACAAACCCCTGCCCGTGATCGAAAAATGGAACGAGCCGTATTGGCAAGCCGCCAAACGCCATGAGTTCGTTGCCCAACGGTGCATGGCCTGCGGCTATATCCACCTGCCACCTGGACCGGCCTGTACGAACTGCCTCAGCCCGGATCAAGCCTGGGTTCAACTCAGCGGCAAGGGCAGCATTTACTCATATGGCATTTACCATCAGCAATGGCACCCCGGCTTTGCCGACGACATCCCCTACAACGTCGCGCTTATTGATCTGGATGAAGGACTCCAGATTATTAGCCAGGTCGTTGATTGCGAGAATGACGCCCTTGGCTGTGGTCTGCGGGTTGAAGTCACCTTTGATGATGTGACGCCGGAAATTACGTTACCAAAATTCCGTCTCGTAGGGACGAGGCAAACCTGACTGCTGGGCCTCAACCACGGAGTTCACTTGGGAGGTAGCTCAGAGAAGGCGGCGGGCTGCCCTACTGCAAAAAGGAGGAATCGCATGCGCATAGGATTTATTGGACTCGGCAATATGGGCGGCCCGATGGCCTCGCATATCATTGCGGCCGGACATGACGTCACCGTCTATGATGTCCGTCGCGAGGCAGCGCAGCCCCACTTACGGCACGGGGCCGAGTGGGTCGATAGCCCGCGCGCGGTTGCCGCCAGCAGTGAAATTACTTTTACTTCTCTGCCCGGCCCGAAAGAGGTCGAGGCGGTGGCGCTGGGCGAGGGCGGCATTCTCCAAGGCGCACAACCGGACTCGGTCTACATCGACCTGTCAACGAGTTCACCGACCCTTATCCGGGCAATCCAAGCCGCATATCAAGAGAAAAAAGTCCACGTGTTAGACGCGCCCGTCAGCGGTGGGCCGGTCGGCGCCCAAGCCGCCACGCTGGCGGTCATGGTTGGTGGCGACCACGCCATCTATGAGCGGGTCAAACCGGTTCTCGACGCGATTGGCGATAAGGTCTCTTACCTGGGCGGAATCGGGTGCGGTGAGATTGCCAAGATCGTTCACAATATGATTGGCATCTGCTTCCAGTCTCTCCTCGCCGAGGGGTTCACTCTTGGGGTCAAAGCTGGCGTTGAACCCCAGGCGTTACTCAAGGCCGTTGCCGATGGGGCGGTAGGTCAGGGGTTGATGCTGAACTACATGGTTCCCGAAGTCATCTTCAGAGGCGACTACGACACTGTTCGCTTCGCGCTGCGGGGGGCGCGCAAAGACTTGGGCTTGGCCACCGAACTGGGTCGTGAGTATGAGGTGCCGCTCAAAGTCGCCAGTATCGTGGAGCAGGAATTCATCGAAGGCCTGGCACGCGGCTGGGCAGAGCGCGACTCGACCGCTCCGTTCGCGCTGCAAGAAGAACGTTCTGGCGTAACCGTACGAGCACCGAAAGCCTAGTCTCGGAATTGCAAACGGAGGCAGGGACATGCGAGTGGGATTTATCGGCTTGGGTAATATGGGCGGCCCGATGGCCTCACATATCATTGCGGCTGGACACGAGGTGACCGTACACGACCTGCGTCAAGAAGCGGCCCGGACCCAGCTTGAGCACGGGGCCGAGTGGGCTGCCAGCCCCAAAGCCGTTGCGGCTGGCAGCGAGATCACCTTCACCTCGCTGCCAGGCCCGACTGAGGTTGAAGCGGTCGCTTTAGGGGAAGAAGGAATCCTTCGCGGGTCGTACCCCAACTCCGTCTATATCGACCTCTCGACCAGCTCGCCGACCCTCATTCGAGAGATTTACGCCGCCTACCAAGAGCAAAACGTCCATGTCCTTGACGCCCCGGTCAGCGGCGGGCCGGTCGGAGCCCGGGCCGCCACGCTGGCGGTCATGGTCGGCGGTGACCCCGCCATCTATGAGCGGGTCAAACCCGTCCTCGATGTGATTGGCAACAAGGTATCCTACGTCGGCGGGATCGGCTGTGGTCTGATTGCCAAGATTGTCCATAATATGGTCAGTAACGGGTTTCGCGCCCTCCTGGCGGAGGGACTGACTGTCGGCGTGAAGGCCGGGGTTGCACCCGAGGCGCTCCGTCGCGCCATTGCGGACGGCGCTATGGGTCAGGGACTCACCCTGAACCACACCCTGCCACAACGCATATTCAAAGGCGACTTTGATACCGTCCGCTTTGCCTTGCATCTCGCCCGTAAAGATATCGGGCTCGCCACAAGCTTAGGGCGGGAGTTTGAGGTACCAATGAAAATGGCCAATCTATTGGAGCAGGAATTCATCGAAGCCCTCGCCCGCGGCTGGAGTGAGCGCGACTCGACCTCGGTGTTCCTACTGCAAGAGGAGCGGGCAGGCGTGAAAGTCCGCTCCTCATAACCCTTACTCCGCCCCTATGGCGTCCAGACCAACTTGGGCACAGTCTATGTCC
>WTHD01000042.1 GCA_011523265.1 Candidatus Binatota bacterium | reverse complement strand
AGCAGCAACTCCTTGGCCCGGCCAAAAAGCGTCTTGACCGACGGGGCGATCAGGTCCCATTCGGGGTCGTGGCGCTTGCCGCGACGGTGCAGCATCACGTTAAAGCAACTGATCGCCCCAAAGCGATAGCCGGCCAAGGCACGATACCAATTGATATCGGGGACCTTGCGTTGCATGCCGTCTTCATACAAGGCCACGAGCGCGTCAATCGGCGGGATGGTTGAGATTGGACGGCGTTCGGCATCCCAGCTTTCCGGGTCAATAAAGACCAGCAGCCAGCCGAGGTCGAGGAGATGACCGCTGATACCGGAAATCTCCCAATCCAGGAGGGCCACCAGTTGCTCGCCCGCGGGCTGTAAAGAGGAAACCTGTCCTTCCTCGACCGGCAGATGCGAGACAGATTTCCTCTTTTTGTCAAACAATAGGTTGGTCCCCTGATAGTCGCCATGAAAAAGACCGATCGGAGGGTCTGTAGGCTGGTGGGCCAGCAGGAGGGCACGCACCTCTTCGCCCCAGGTGATCCATTCCGGCTCTGCGGCTTTGGCTAAAATGGGGTCCCAGAAGTGGATTTCCTGTTCGAGCGAGCGGGGCGCTTCCCAGCCGGCCAGTTCGGTTTTCCAATCGAGCTGATGGACCTGGACTAAAGCCTGCACCCCTTGCCGGTAGAGCAGCGCGACGGCCTCGGCGTCCCGGCTAAACGACGCGTCGGGTTCCCAGACGTGGAAGGTGCGGCCGGGCAGGCGTTCGACCATCAGGTACGGGACCTCGAACCAGCGCAGGTCGTCTCCCGCCCAACGCACCTCAGGGACAGGCACTCCGTTTTTCTTGAGCGCGCGCAGTAAGGGCGCCTGGCGTAGGACATCGGTATTCCCACTTTGGCGAACGCCTTTGGGCGGCAGACGCATGACCAGAGATTCGTTTTCAGCGTGTCCGTTTTTTTCATAGGTCACGGTGAAGCCAAAACTCAGCCCGGCATGGCCCGGCATGGCCTCGACCTGGTGGACGCTCGCGTCTTGTCCGTAATGGCTCAGGCAGAATGCTTGTAATTGTTGGGTGAGGACAGGGATCTCAACGGCCATACAATTCTCCTTGGTGCGTAGCCTTTCCCCTCAATCGCTACGGCTATCTGAGAAGGACGGGGAAGCGTGTTTGCGCATGCAACCATATTCCAACCCAACTGCCTAGTAGGAAGTTGGTGGCCTGTGGTCGATTGGTCTTGACGAACCACAAGACTCTGGCTGTAAAGGGATTGGATAATTTATCCTGCTGGAGAGAAATTTCTCATGGATAGAAGTCGTAGAGGGCGATCTATGCACTATGAGCTGACCGCTGAAGACCGCCTAGAGCTCCAGGCCCGCGGGATGTTACCCGAGACGATTGCGACCTATATTCGGCAGTTTCAGCAGGGCTTCCCTCCTGTTCAGTTGGAGCGAGCGTGTACGCTTGGTGATGGTATTGCCCGCATACCAGCAGAGACTGGTCACTTGATACAGTTGCATACCGAGGCCGCAGCAGCGGAACGCCTGATCAAGTTTGTTCCTGCTTCGGGTGCGGCCAGTCGCATGTTTCAACTCCTGCTCTCTTTTTCCCAGCAGCCGGAGTCGCTCTCGAATTCGGCGCTGTCCAGGAGGGCGGCCGAGGGAGATATCGACTGTCAGACGTTTCGGCGCTTTGTCGGTCAGCTTGACCACTTTGCTTTTGCCCAGGAACTGCGGACCGTCTTACACAGAGACGGCCATACGCTGGAGGGACTGCTGAATCAGGGGCAGTATCACACGTTCCTCACCTATCTCCTCACTCCAACCGGATTGAACTACGCCAACCTGCCCAAAGGACTCGTGCCATTTCACGCCTACGAAGACCATAGCCGGACCGCTCTTGAGGAACATCTGGTTGAAGCGCTGGAGTATGTCCGGGATGCCTCCTCCGTTGCGCGGCTGCACTTCACGGTTCCCGCACCCCACCGGCAGGTCATTCAGACGTATCTTGACGGCGTACGCCACCGCTACGCTCAGCGGGACGCTCAACTCGACATTTCGTATTCTATTCAGAAGCCCTCGACAGACACCATCGCCGTGGACTTAGACAACATCCCGGTCAGGGATAGCAGTGGCGCCCTTGTTTTTCGTCCCGGCGGGCACGGTGCTTTATTAGAAAACCTGGCTGACCTTCAGGGCGATATCGTTTTTATCAAGAATATCGACAATATCTTGCCCGACCGACTCAAGCCCGATACCTACCAATATAAAAAACTCCTATGCGGCTACCTTCTCCACCTCCAACAGCAGGCATTTTTTCATATTGTACGACTCAAGGCCTCTGACCCAAGTGAGTCGGACGGCGCGCGTATCACGATTGATACTGCCTGTACCTTTGCTCAGGACGAGTTGTCACTTGTCCTGCCGCAAGACTTTACGAGGACTCCCATCCCAAGCCAGCGTACCTTCCTCGTCGAGCAACTTGATCGGCCGTTGCGCGTGTGTGGGGTGGTGAAAAATACGGGAGAGCCAGGGGGTGGGCCTTTCTGGGTCAGACAGGCCAACGGTACGATCTCGCTCCAAATTGTCGAGTCTTCCCAGGTCGATATGACAAACGCAGAGCAACGCGCACGCTGGCAGGCGTCCACCCACTTCAATCCGGTTGATCTCGTGTGTGGCGTGCGAGACCATCGTGGACGCCCCTTTCCGTTAGCCCAGTTCGTCGATCCCACGACCGGATTTATCTCCGAGAAATCAAAAGACGGACGTTCTCTACGGGCCCTCGAATTACCGGGGTTGTGGAATGGTGCTATGGCGTACTGGAATACGGTCTTTGTGGAAGTGCCGAGCAGTACGTTCCACCCCGTAAAGACGGTGATGGAC
>WTHD01000005.1 GCA_011523265.1 Candidatus Binatota bacterium | reverse complement strand
GGCGACCGCGCGAGATCAGATCGATTTCCGCCAGCTCTTCGGCCATCCGCAACGGGTGCTTCAGCACCGGCAACGGGTTGCCGATCAGGACGATCTTGGCCTTGCTGGTAATCCGCGCCAGGATGGCGGCTTCGACATTCATGACGCTGCCCATGCAGAAGGGGTTGCCGTGGTGCTCGTTCAGCATGAGCGCATCAAAACCGACTTCTTCGGCATAGCAGTATTCGTCCAGAAAAAAGTTGTAGTCATCAGCGGCTTTATCGCGGTCAAAGCGCGAGTTGGGCAGGGCAAAGAACCCCCGGTGCTCAAGCACCTCGTCTTCGTTGATCCAACGATACGGCCGCTCAGTAAAATAGCCAAACAGCATACCCCTGTCTCCTTCCAGTCGTGTTTAGTGTCCTGTAAATACAGGCTTTCGTTTTTCCACAAACGCCCGGGCTGCCTCTTTGGCATCCTCGCTCCCCGTCAGCTCGTGCGTCATATTCTGCTCAAAGCGGTAACCATCGCGCAGATCCATAAACTCAATCGCATTCATGGCATGTTTGGCAAGCCGGATGGCCAGCGGACTTTTGTCGGCAATCACCTGGGCCTGAGCCCGGGCTTCGTCCATGAGTTGCTCCGCCGGAACAACTTTTTCAACAATGCCCCGACGGTATAACTCCTCTGCGCCGATCCGTTCTCCCGTGTACATCATCTTGCGGGCTTTATAGACACCGAATAAGCGCTGGGTATGGCGGCCGCCGCCCAACAGGCCAACATCGATCTCAGGCAGACCGAGCAGCGCCCGTTCTGACGCAATCAGCATGTCGCAGGATGCCACCAGGGCCAGCCCTCCACCGAGAGCCGGACCGTTGATCGCACCGATGACGGGGACCGAACACTCCAGAATGGAATGAAAAGCTTCGCGGGCGGCCCGCGAGTGAGCCCACATGGCCCCGTGACGCGGTTGTTGTGCGCCGTCATCCAGCGAGCGCGAACGCGCTTTCATATCCGCGCCCGCGCAAAAACATTTCCCCGCCCCGGTAAAGATGGCCACCCGGACATCGGTCCGATTATTCAGGGCGTCAAATGAGGCTTGAATCTCATCAAACATCTGCCGGTTCATGGCATTCACGGGCGGGCGATCAATCGTGACCGTGGCAATATAGTCTCTGATATCGGTTTGAATGATTTCGGCGTCCATACACACCTCTTTTGCCCGAGTCTGAGAGCGCACTGTACTGGAAGTGTGGGCAGATGTCGATAATTCCCAGGACAGCTATCGGGGTGTTCTGTTTGCCTTTCGTGTCTGCCGGGGCAGGGTCAAGAGATCAATCCACCACCATACCCCAAGAATGGGCAGCGCCAGCAGCCCGCTCACCAGGGGCAGGCTCGGGGAGGGGATGGTGAGCACAAAATTCTGATAGAGCTTTGGGAGCGCCAGACCAATGACAAGCGGGATACTCGGAGAAGGAAGAACGAGCACTTGGGTGAGGGCCCAGAGTCCTGCCCAGGTCGCCAGCAGAAAAAAGATACCCTTCAGCGGCTTTCCCAAGTAGATCGTATGCAAGCCAAACAGGCCAAAAAGACTCAAAGCAAAGAAGAGGTAGGCCCAGCCAAGCGATTTTTTCATCTTTTTCGTCCAGTCACGGATAGCGAACTCATCGTAATCGGTCAGAAGATGAAGGCCAAGGCGCAGCCACGTATAGTGCTTTTCGCCGTGTTCTGTTAGAGCACATTGCAGTCGCGTTTGCGCGGAGGTCGAATGAGGGGAGATGCTTATGCCAGGACGATTAGCGGACAAGGTCGCATTCATTACCGGCTCCGGCGGTGGACAGGGACGGGCCGCCGCGGTGATGTTCGCCCAAGAAGGCGCAAAGGTCGTTGTCACCGACATTAAAGTCGAGGGCGGCAACGAGACGGTCGAGTTGGTCAAGGCGGCCGGGGGAGAGGCGGTGTTTCAAGAGACGGACGTCTCAAATGCCGCCGATATCAAAGCGGCGGTTGACTGCGCGGTCGAGGCGTACGGTGGTTTACACATCATGTATAACAACGCGGCTGTCCTGCATAAGCACGACACGACCGTCACCAACCTGGAAGAGGAGATGTGGGATTTCGTTCTGAATGTGAATCTCAAGAGCATCTACCTGGGCTGTAAATATGCGATTCCCGAAATGACCAAGGTCGGAGGTGGGTCGATTATCAACGTTTCTTCGCTGGCCGGGATTCTCGGCGTCGGGAATGTCCACGCCTATACCGCGGCCAAAGGTGGCGTTGTTTCGCTCACCAAAGCGATTGCGACGGCCTATGCTTCCAAGAACATCCGCTGCAACGCTATCTGTCCCGGCGCTGTGGATACGCCGATGATGGCCCACGTTCTGCATGGTTCCAATCCCAAACGCCTGGAACGCGTGGCCAAGAGCCACCCCCTCGGTCGTGTGGGCACGCCAGAAGACGTGGCGTCCATGGGACTCTTTCTGGCCTCGGATGAGTCGTCATGGGTCACTGGTTCAGTGTTCACGGTTGACGGGGGATATGCCGCCCAATAGGTCATGAGCGTAACGAAAGCGAAAGGAGAGACTGGATGCGGAGCGAGTCTGGACGGCCTGAATATCTTGAATATCTGATCGGCCTGGGCGCAGGACTCATCGGCCTGATTAGTTTCAGCCTTATTTTTTACGTGCAGCCCCTCTGGGCCGCGGAAGACCAGAACGGGCGACCGGAGAAAACCTGGAAGACGCTGGCCGAGCTCTCTGAAGAGGAGCGGACCGCGATCGACATGGCCACGGACACGCCGCGCGATGCGACCATCCCGTATCTGCCGGCCGAAGCCTATCCGTTCCGCGCTCCGTACACGGCTGAGGAAATGGGCTTTCGGGCCATGGAATTCCCGCAT
>WTHD01000472.1 GCA_011523265.1 Candidatus Binatota bacterium | reverse complement strand
TCTCAGCCATGCTCAGCATTAACAGGGCGGGCGCTTGGTTCGAGAAACCAGCCCCGCCCTTTTCACATCCCATCTGTATGCTGCCACTTAAATCTCTTTTCCATATTTGCGCTCCTGGGCTGCTTGTGTTCTTTTCCTTCTGCTTAGCGACGGCTGGGGAGATATCTCCTCAGCAAAGCGCTCCGTCGCCTCATCCGGGAGAGACTCAACCTGCCCAAAGCCAGACGCCCTCCAGCCCCACCCCTTCAGCCGAGGAAGAGGCGGAAGATCGAGCGCGGGCGAGCTTTGATGTTTTTACTCGCAAATGGATGCAGAAGCTGGCAAGAACTGAAGACTTCCTGAAAAAGAGGATGCAGATCAGACAAACACAGGAGGGATTCGTCGCCGAATATACCGGCTATCTTCCTTATCGTTACACGACGATTAAGCAGACCCAATCGAAGGCGACTCCTTTTATCGGCATCCTCACCTATTACAAAAAGACCATGCGCAGTGTAGGTAAAACAGAAAAACAGGCGACCAACGGCTTATTTGAGCATGCCGAGACCAGCCAAGTCTCCGAGATCTTTCCCTACACCAAAGGAGAATGGGTGTACTAATCTGCCCGCCCTTTCCTCTCACGGCTCGACTCGTATCCTCAGCCTGTGACTCTCTCGTCCCGGGCCGCCCTCCCCTTGCAAACAGGTCTGGCGTTCGCAACTATAGACCGCTATGGCTACACGGCGACAACTGCTGAGATTCTTTTCTACGCTCGTTTGCACACTCGTCCTCCTGGTCGGCTTTCGGTCCGGCCATAGCCAACCCAGCGACACGAGCGGCTGGCAGGTGACACAACACGTCCTCAACAACGGGCTGACCGTCATCATCTTGGAAGACCATCGGGCGCCTGTCGCCACCCTTCAGGTCTGGTACAAGGTCGGCTCGCGCAATGAGCGACCGGGCATTACGGGCATTTCCCATCTGCTTGAGCACCTCATGTTCAGGGGAACGCCGACCTATGGCAAGGGAGAGTTTTCCCGTTTGATTCAGGAACGGGGAGGACGGCTTAATGCGTTCACCTCTGCCGACCAGACGGTCTATTTTGAAAGCGCGGCCGTGCAGCATCTCGACCTTTTTCTTGAACTCGAATCCGACCGTATGGCCCATGTCATGCTGGATGAGGAGGGCTTTCTGTCGGAGCAGAAAATTGTCATGGAAGAGCGTCGGCTGCGGACTGCGGATGAGCCAAGTTCCGATTTGTGGGAGCAGGTCAGTGCCGCCGCGTTTACGGCCCATCCCTATGGGTGGCCCGTGGTCGGCTGGATGCACGACCTGGAGACAGTCACCCTCGCAGATGTCAAAGCTTATCGGCAGACTTATTACGCTCCCGGCAATGCCATCCTGGTGATCGCGGGAGACGTGACCCCGGAGAGCCTCCTACCACGCATCCATAAGACGTTTGGCCAGGTTCCGGCCGGGCCGGCAATCCCCGAGGTTACCTCGGTGGAACCGCCACAGCGGGGCGAACGGCGCGTTTTTCTCAAGCGCCCGGCCTCGCTGCCGCTGTATATTGCCGGCTACCACGTTCCGACCTTCGAGCACGACGAGAGTTTTGCCCTCTCCATTGCGGCAACGATTCTGGGCGGTGGTCGGAGCGCCCGCTTGCAACGCTCGCTGGTTGAAGAGCGGCAGTTGGTCCTGAGCGCGAACGCCGGTTATGACCGAACGTCAATCGACCCCACCCTCTTTACCCTGTCCATGCGGATCGCTCCGGAGAAGACCTGGCAAGCCGCGGAACAGGCCTTGTCTGAAGAGATAGACCGGCTCAAGACCACACGAGTCACAGAAAAGGAGTTGGAGCGGGCCAAGAATCTGATTGAATCGAGGTTTACCTATGCCCAGGACTCGTTCTTTTATCGTGCCCTGCAACTCGGGCAGTACGCCGCGCTTGGCAACTGGAATCTCATCCTCAAAGTCATTCCTGGCCTCAGAGCCGTCACCGCGGAACAGGTCCAACAGGTGGCCCAAAAGTATTTGATCGATACAAACCGGACCGTCGGCATCCTGGAACCTGACGGCACGCCCCTTCGGGAATCACCCCAGGGAGGCCCGGGACACCGGGGGGCGCATTGATCAATCCGTTCCTGCTCACCCCGATCTCTTGAAGGAAGCAGCACATGACACGACGACTTCTTATCGGCCTTATACTCAGCTTCGGTCTTGCTTCGTCCCTATCAGCCGCACCGCTGGGAACACGGACCGTCCTCGATAACGACGCAACGCTGCTCGTTGCCGAGCGCCCCGGCCTGCCCATGGTCGTGCTAAGCATGGTCCTTAAAACGGGTGCCGCGGTTGACCCGCAGGGCAAACAGGGACTGGCAAATCTCACCGCCGCATTACTCACGCGCGGGACCAAGAATTATTCCGCCCAGGCTCTGGCCGAAGAGCTCGACTTCCTCGGAACGTCGTTATCGGTTGACGCCGGCAACGATGCCACGACCATCGGCCTGACGACCCTGACCAAGAATCTGGACCGGTCTTTCGCTCTCCTGGCCGAAGTCATCCTGTCTCCAAGCTTTCCGCAGGACGAATTTGAGCGCATCCGTAAGGAGATCGAGGGCCGTCTGCACAGCAACGAAGAAGACCCTGGCTGGGTTGCCGGCAAGGCATTTAGAGAGCATCTCTACCCTCAGCATCCCTACGGACGGCTAGTTTCAGGCCAGGCGGAGACGCTGGCGCGCATTACGCCGGATGATATCAGACAGTTTCACGCCACTTATTATCGCCCGAATAACGCTATTATCGCCATTGCCGGGGAAATCACCCAGGACCGGGTCGGCTCCCTCTTCGCTTCTCATTTTGCCGACTGGAAAGCGGCAGACCTGCCCAATTTCTCGTGGCCGGACCCACCCGGGCGAGAGGCCCGACAGGTAAACCTCGATAAAGAGGTCACCCAGGCCAACATCATGATCGGCCACTCGGGCATCGCCCGCTCGCACCCTGATTATTACGCCGTTCTGATCATGAATCACATTCTCGGAGGCGGGGGATTTGGCTCGCGGCTCATGGACCGCATTCGAGAAGAGCAAGGCTATGCCTACTCCGTCGGCAGCTATTTCTCGGCTCGCAAGCATCCGGGGCCTTTCACGGTTGCCTTACAAACTAAGAATGAAAGCGCCCGGCAGGCCATTGCTGAAACCCTGGCCGTCATTCGGCACTTCAGGCAAGAAGAGGCAACCGAAGAAGAAGTCGAAGCGGCAAAAGCCTATCTCACGAACAGTTTTCCGCTCCGGCTCATTTCCAACTCGGATGTCGCCGGGATGCTCCCGGTCCTCGAGTTCTATGGGCTGGGACTCGACTACCCGGATCGTTACCCGGACATTATTGGCTCGGTGACCCTTGAGCAGGTGAGAGTGGCGGCAAAGCAACACCTCCACCCGGACCAATTCCTCCAGGTCGTTGTCGCCGACCTGGAAAAAGCCGGCCTGGAACGGGCTGAGACCAATGCCGATGTGTCCGTTGGAGACACGGAACAAGCGGCAACCGAAGAACCGAACCCTGCCGCGACCGTGGCGGAGTGAGGCGTCGCCCGACACGCGGAGTGAGCGTACATGCTTCTCCCTGGCAAACTCCCGACCGATTTTCTTAAAACCTGTATCACCCGTGCCGGGGCGGAAGACCCGCGGGTCCTCATCGGCCCGCGTTTTGGTGAAGACTGCGCCGTTCTCGATGTGGGTGAGCAGTATCTCGTGGTCAAAACCGACCCGGTCACATTCACGGCCGACGACGTGGGCTGGTACGCCGTACATATCAATGCCAACGATGTCGCGACCATGGGCGCACGGCCGGCCTGGTTTCAAGCCTGTCTCCTGTTTCCGCCCGATACCTCAGAGCACGGCGTCAGACAAGTCTTTGCCCAGATTGACTCCACGTGTCGGGAGTTGGGTATCAGTGTTACCGGTGGCCACACGGAAGTGACCACAGCCGTGTCTCAGCCGGTCGTTGTCGGCAATATGACAGGCGTAGTCGCCAAGGACCGATTAGTGACCACCCAGGGAGTCCGAGCCGGAGACTTGGTCGTGATGACCAAGACGGCCGGTCTTGAGGGAACCAGCATTGTGTTTGCCGAGAAGCGCAAAGAACTGCAGAATATCCTTGCATCCGAGCTTCAGGACGAGGCGCAGCATATCCGCACAACATGGGGAATCTCTATTGTCAAGGAAGCCCTGTTAGCCGCCCAACACGGCGCGACAGCCATGCACGACCCGACAGAGGGCGGCGTGGCCATGGGTTTGTATGAGCTGACCGTTGTCGGCGGCCTCGGCATGCAGATTGATCTCGACGCCATTCCCACCCTCCCCTCCACCCAAGCCATATGTGAGCACTTCAATATCAATCCACTCGGGTTGATTAGTTCCGGCACCCTGCTCCTGACCATTCCTGTGGATAAATGGCCAAGTCTCAAACAGATTTTTCAGTCAGAAAACATTCCCGCTCAAGTCATTGGAACCGTTACGCCGGAGGCTGGTATTCGGGCTCGGCGGAACGGCCAGGAGGCGCGGTTTTTCTACAGTGAGAGGGATGAGTTGCTGAAGGTGCTTTAGAAAAAGATTGTCCAAACTGACACTAGGGGATATGAGCATTTTACGATCAAGGCTTAGCAGGTTCAGAGTTAAGTCGCGCAAATCAGCAATATTTGTTAGAGGTATCCGGCGGTCTAATTCTGGGAATATTTTACCAAGGGAGCCCAACTAGCACGTATGTCCAGCGTCACCGAATGGTTGAAAGACCGCGTTCCAGGCTATGCCGCATTGTCGCCGGAGGCGCGACAAGCTATTACCGACTTCTCTCTACTTTGGAGTCTTTTCGAGCATCACGTGTTAGACGATCGGGGAAGCGCCGCAGGAATTATCAAGGAATGTAATAGCTTATGCGAGCCCATAGGAAGCGTGCGGGAGTGCGATTTCTCCGATTCCTTGGACTATTTCCGACAGCGATATACTGATGGTGAGGCAGTCAATAACCTCTTTGGAGACCTTTGTCTTCGGGGGAATGACCACCAAGAGCTTGTCGAGAAGGTACTCCTTGATCACGAATCTACAACAACGGCGAAGAAGTTGGCCGCATGCCTCATTATCGTATATCGATACCGGAATAACTATTTTCATGGTCCCAAATGGGCTACCCGGTTCCATGACCAGCAAGACAACTTTGATCAGTCTAATAAACTTTTGGTATACGTGCTGGGGCTATTGAATAATTGGTAAAATGACATGCCTAGAGAGATGCTAGAAGAGATATTTGTAGACCAAGAGGTCACGTATACCCTCGAAGTTCAAGGTCGTTTTATCCTCGTTGAACACGTACCTGCCCGAGTTTCCCTGCAAACGGGGGAGCGACTTTTCTCGCCAGATACGGTCGAGCAATTACAGACTATTGTCTGGGATGAAAAAGCGCCAAGTCGTGTCATCGAGACGCCGGTATTTGATTTCTCTAGGGCCGATGCATAACTCATGTCTACTCGATACAGGGCTAAGAACAAGGAGGTAGAAATGGACTACGGAGTGATTTTTCTTTCTCACGTTGAGACCTATAAAGACGTGATGATTGCCGAGGACAAGGGCTATACCCATGCCTGGTTCGGCGATTCCCAGATGGTCTGGAGCGATGTGTTCCAGTGCATGGCGCTGTGTGCCACCCATACCAAGACGATCAAACTCGGCACCAACGTGACCAACCCCAGCTCGCGGATTGCCCCGGTGACGGCCTGTAGCTTTGGCACCCTGAATGTGCTCGCTCCGGGCCGGGTCATTATGGGTATCGGGACGGGCAATACGGCCCGGCGGACGCTCGGCATGCCGGCGGCCCGGCTGGCAGTCCTGCGGGCCAATGTGGAGGTGTGTCGCGGCCTGCTGAAAGGAGATACCGTTCCGTATCAAGAAGGCGAACGCAAGCGCCAGATCAGGTTTCTCAACCCCAACAGCGAGTTCATCAATCTGAAGAACCCCATCCCGATTCACGTGGCCGGCAGCGGCCCCAAGACGTTGGAGTTGGCCGGAGAAATCGGAGACGGCGTGATCCTCTTTGGCACGGTGGGTGACAGCCTGCTCAAATACACCCTGGACCATATTCAACGCGGGGCCGAACGCGCCGGCAAACGCCTGGAAGACATCTATGTCACGGTGGTGACGGCCTTCCATCTGAGAAAACCCGGAGAGACCCTGGAAGACCTTCAGCAGGCGGTCGGCCCGCTGGTTTCTTCGGAGTGCAATATCTTCGCTCTGTCGGTGAAGGACCCCTTTCAGTTGCCGGGAGACATCCGGGACGATCTCATGGCCTTTAAGGACGCCTATCGCACCCCGGACGCCCCGATCGAGACCCGTCATCTGGACCTCTATACGGACTATTGTGCCGCGTTTAAGCCGGAACACGCACCGCTGGTCACCGAAAAGATGATTAAGGAAACCACGCTGACCGGCACCCCCGAGGAGCTTCAGGAACGGGTGCGAAAGATGAAGGAGTTGGGCATCAGCCAGGTCTGCATAACCGGTGGAGAGCAAGAGATGACCGACTTCGCCACCCAGGTCATACAGCAGGTTGAGGGGTAAACAGCAAACACCCATCTTCTGAGACTGCCATGTTGCAACCGTTTCGCCCCCGCTCGTCCGGCTTGACCGGCCTGGCTTTTGTCCTCGTTCTTTTTTTCGCTCCGTCATTCTTGTTTGCCGAACCCCAGTCCGCGCCGGTCATGCAGGCCCAAACCTGGGAACCGGACATGGACATCCGGGGCTGGTGGATGAGCGAGAAGCTGGACGGCGTGCGCGGCTATTGGACGGGCGAGCAACTCGTTTCCCGGTCGGGCAAGGTGTTCGCCGCACCGGCCTGGTTTACCGATAATTTTCCGTCCGTGCCGTTGGATGGGGAATTATGGGTCGGGCGGCGGCGATTCGCCGAGACGGTCAGCATTGTTCGACGCCAAACACCGCACGACGGCTGGAGGTCGGTTCGGTATATGATTTTCGATGCGCCACAGGCCGAGGGCGGCTTTGAGCAACGTCTGGCCTTTGTTCGTGAGTGGTTTCAGCAGCATCCCAATCCCTACGTGTCCGTCATCGAACACGAGGTCTGCCAAGACGAACAGCATCTGCGGACAAAACTTGCCGAGGTCGAAGCGCTGGGCGGGGAAGGCTTGATCCTACGCCAGCCCGAATCGGCTTATACCGTCGGGCGCTCGCCTACTATTTTGAAAGTCAAAACCTTTCAGGAAGCCCGGGCAGTCGTGCTTGAACATCTGCCCGGCTCAGGGCGGAATGCAGGACGGCTGGGGTCGTTACGGGTTGAACTGTCAAACGGCGTCCGGTTTGCCATCGGCTCCGGTTTTTCCGACGCGGAGCGGGACAACCCGCCGCCGGTCGGCAGTACCGTTCGTTTCAAGTACCAGGGTTATACCAGCCGGAATTCCCCGGTTCGCCTCGTTTCTGCGCGTCGAAGAGAAGTTCTGACAGACGGCGCGCTAGGCCGGAGCCTGCGGCTCACGAACGACCTTCTCGAAATAGGTCATATTGGGGTTGGTCATGGCCTCGCCCAGCTTGGAATCAAGCCGGTGATTCATCGCCTCCGTCGCCCATTTGCCTATGGCTACGGCTTGGTCGAGATCCACCCCGGTCTCAATCCCAAGACCGTTCAGCATATAGACCAACTCTTCCGAGGACAGATTGCCCGTTGCACCCGGCGCATTCGGGCACCCGCCCAGCCCGCCGCAGGCACTCTCAAGAACGGATACGCCCATTTCCATGGCAGCGTAGCAATTGGCCAGCGCCATTCCGCAGGTATTGTGAAAATGCGCGGTTAAGACGGAGGCGGAGACACCCTGGTCTTCACAGGCCTGAATAAGAGCTTTGATCGACCGCGGCGTGCCTACTCCAATACTGTCGCCAAGGGCGATCTCGTAACAGCCCATAGCGTGGAATCTTTTGACCAGCCTGCCGACTACTTGAGGATCGACATCACCTTCATACGGACAGCCGGCAACGCAAGAGACCGCGCCGCGCACTTTGACATGATGTTCTTTTGCCGCGGCAACGACCGGCTCAAAACGCTCAAAACTTTCTTCAATCGAGCAGTTGATATTGGCCTGGCTAAACTGTTCAGTGGCCGCACCAAAAATCGTAATGACATTCACCCCGGCTTTGAGTGCATCGTTAAAACCCCGCATATTCGGCACAAGCGCGCTATATTCCACACCCGGTTTCGGCACGATCCGTTGCGCGACTTGGTCCGAGCCCTGCATGGCCGGAATGACCTTGGGACTCACGAACTCTCCCACCTCAATAGCGGGAAACCCGGCAGCGGAGAGCCGATTGACCAACTCAATCCGAAAGTCTACCGGGATCAAATGCTTAAAGCCTTCCAAGCCATCTCTGGCGGTCAGATCGACGATTTTGACTTTGCTGGGGAGTGTCATGGATTGGCCTCCATCCCTTCTCAACTTGACAAAGCGTACCATATTTCGTACGCTTTAGAAAATACAGACTGTCACCGGGGATACCATTATGGAGAGCAGAACCGCAAGTGAGGCACGAGCAAATCTCTATCGGCTCATTGACGCAACAGCGCATTCTCACGAACCAATTCTCATCACGAGCAAACGGAACAATGCGGTGCTCCTTTCCGAAGAAGATTGGTCTGCGGTGCAAGAGACCTTATTTCTGCTTTCAATTCCAGGAATGCGTGAGTCGCTGCGTGAGGGGATGGCTGCCCCTCTTGAAGAATGTGACGAGGAGTTGGACTGGTGAGTTGGAGGCTGGTCTATACGAAACACGCATTAAAGGATGCCAAAAAGATCGCTGCCAGTGGATTAAAGAACAAAGTCCAGCCACTTCTGGCTCTTCTCGAAAAAGATCCGTTAAGAACCCCTCCCCCGTTTGAAAAACTTGTTGGTGATCTCGCCGGGCTCTACTCACGAAGAATCAATATCCAACACCGCATTGTCTACCAAGTCTACCGCACAGAGAAAGGTATCAAAATCATTCGGATGTGGACGCATTACGAGTAAAGACGCTCGTCGTTTCTTACTCAACATGCTTCCAGGCGTGGTAGGAACTGCGCACCAGCGGGCCGGACTCGACATGACGAAAGCCCAGACTCAGCGCCTCTTCGCGTAAGGCTTTGAACTCGTCCGGATGGACGTA
Organism: Candidatus Binatota bacterium; assembly: GCA_011523265.1. GTDB lineage: Bacteria > Desulfobacterota > Binatia > Bin18 > Bin18 > Bin18. The sequence continues at coordinate 4,737 of WTHD01000472.1, read as the reverse complement.
GCGTTCGACCGGGAGTTGCTCTTTCGACGGCTGGAGATACTGCCCGAGCGTCAGGATATCGCACTCCACCGCTCGCAGGTCGCCGAAGACGGTCAGGAGTTCTTCATAGGTCTCGCCCAGACCGAGCATGATGCCGGTTTTGGTTTTCAGATTCGCGCGAACGGCTTTGGCTTTCTCCAGGACACGGAGGGAGCGCTCGTACTTCGCCCCTGGGCGAACGCGCTTGTACAACCGCGGCACACTCTCGGTATTATGGTTGAAAATTTCGATCGGCGATGCGGCAACCGTAGCAACGGCGCTTTCGTTCCCCTGAAAATCGGGGATCAGCACCTCGATCGTACAGTCGGGGTTCAGGTGTTTGATCGCATGGACGGTCTCGGCAAAATGTTGGGCTCCACCGTCCGGCAGGTCATCTCGGTTGACCGATGTGACGACAATATGCGAGAGGCTCATTTTCAGAGCCGCCTCGGCCACGCGGCGGGGTTCTCCGGGGTCGAGGGCCACCATGCGACCGTGACTGACCGCGCAGAACCGGCAGTTACGGGTACACACGTCGCCCATGAGCATGAACGTCGCCGTCCCATGTCCCCAGCACTCGCCGATATTGGGACACTGGGCTTCCTGGCACACCGTGTTGAGCTTGAACGTCGAGACAATGGCCCTGGTCTGCGTATAGCCCGGACCGGCGGGCATGCGGACCTTAATCCAGTCCGGGTGGCGACGCTTTACGGGACGGTTGCCAGACGTTCCGTTGGAGGAGGCTTGAGAACGGGTGCCTGCAAGCTCATGTTCCATACGATCTCCTGATGGCCAAATGTTCGAGCAAAGCTGCGGACCAGCGTTGATTGCACTGTATCGAGCGGGAGTTCTTCCTTCAACAACTGCTGCATGGACGTCATACGCACACCGGGCAGTCCGCAGGGCACAATGGCGGAGAAATACGACAGCTCAGTATTCACGTTTAGCGCAAAGCCGTGAAACGCAACCCAACGGCGGACGCCGATGCCGATTGAAGCGATCTTGTCAGTTCCTACCCATACGCCGGTGAGGCCGTCTCTCCGAGTGGCAGTAATGCCCCATGCGGCCAGTGTGGCTATGACAACGTCTTCGAGCAGACGCAGATAGCGATGAACATCTTTGCCGTTTTGTTTCAGGTCCAAAATGGGATAGCCGACCAACTGGCCCGGCCCGTGAAACGTCACCTCCCCGCCACGACCGACGCGATGGACCGGCACCTGGCCGGGGTTGAGCAGATATCTCTCATCGCCTCCCCGGCCTAAGGTAAATACGGGTGGGTGTTCGAGCAGAACGAGAGAGTCCGGAATCTCAGCAGCGATCCGTTGCTCTACCAACGTCTGCTGCCATGCCAGCGCGGTAGTGTAATCCACCAAGCCGGGGGTGATACACGCAAGTTTCATTCGACTTACTCGGACCAGGCTAGCCTAAAAATTAATACCCCGCCCTTCGGCGTCCAGTGCGGCTTCCATAATCGCTTCAGACAAGGTCGGATGGGCATGAACCGTCTCGCTCAGCTCGGCCGTGGTCGCTTCCAGCGTTCGGGCGAGACCGACCTCGGCAATGAGGTCTGTGGCGCCGCGCCCGACGATGTGACAACCCAGGATCTCACCATATTCTTTATCAACCACCAGCTTGACCAGACCTTCGTCATGACCGGCAGCCAGCGCCTTCCCCAGAGCGCGGAACGGGAATCGCCCGACTTTAACCTCATAGCCCTGCGCCTGGGCCTGCTCTTCGCTCAGCCCAAAGACCGCCACCTGCGGCTGACAATAGATACAGGCCGGGATGCGAGACGCATCCAGCCCCTTCTCCCGTTCGCCGGTCATGTATTCGACCGCGGCAAGCCCTTCTTCCGAGGCGGCATGGGCCAGCAGCGGCGGCCCGTTCACATCACCAATCGCATAGACTGCGGTATTAGCGGTCTGCATTTGCTCGTTGACCTGCACATAGCCCCGCTCAATTCCGATACCGGCCTCTTCCAGACCAAGCTCGGCACTCATCGGAGCCCGACCGACAGCCACCAGAACCTTATTGGCCGTGCGTTCCTTGAGGGTACCGTTGCTGTCCAGGTTGACCTCGACCCGGCCCGGATATTTTTCCAGGCTGTGAAACATGGTCTGGGTCAGGACCTCGATGCCCTTTTTCTTGAATGCGCGCTCCAGTTCTTTGGCGATTTCGGCATCAACCCCGGGCAGGAGTTGCCTTTCCATTTCAACAACCGTCACCCGGCTGCCAAATGTGCTGTAGATATAGGCGAACTCCACCCCAATCGCCCCACCGCCGATGATGACGATGGATTCGGGGATGGTTTGCTCCGTCAGGGCCTCATAACTGGTCAGTACCTGTTTGCCATCGACCTCAAGGCCGGGTAGCGTCCGCTCGCGGGAGCCGGTGGCAATCAAAATACGCTCGGCTTCGACCTGCTGCGTATCCTGACCCTCGATCACCACGCGATTGTTGCCCTCAATCCGACCCGTCCCCTTGAGGAGCGGGACCTTGTTCTTTTTGAGCAGGTATTCCACCCCTTTGGCCAGTCGACCGGCGACTTGGCGCGAACGTTTAATGACCTGGGGATAATCAAAGGACAGCCCACTCACCTTGATACCGTAGTGCTCCCCGTGTTTGAGGTCCTCATACATCTCCGCCGAGGTCAGAATGGCTTTGGACGGAATACAGCCCCAGTTCAGGCACACTCCACCGGGCTGGTCTTTCTCCACGACCGCGACGTTCAGGCCAAGCTGGGCGGCCCGAATAGCCGCCACATAACCCCCAGGACCTGCTCCAATGACTACCAAGTCGTAGCGTTCCATTGCTCTCCTTTACACCATTAAACCTACGGGATTTTCGAGTAAATTCTTCAGCTCCTGGAGAAACTGCGCACCGGTCGCCCCATCTAATACGCGGTGATCGCACGACAGCGTGGCCATCATGGTTCGCGAGATGACCACCTGCCCGTCCCTGACCACAGGGCGCTCTTTAATAGCGCTCGTCGCTAAAATCGCGGCCTGGGGCGGATTGATCACCGCGGTAAAGTGCTCCACAGGATACATGCCCAAATTGGAAATGGTAAAGCTGCCTCCGGAAAGGTCCTGCGTCGTCGGCTTGCCCGTCCGCGCCCGTTCCACCAGCGCGTTGGTCTGAGCGGCGATGTCCAGCAGCGACAGCGCCTGACAGTCGTGCAGCACTGGCACAATCAAACCGTCGTCAAGGGCAACCGCAATCCCGATATTGATCTCATCCTTGAGTTCCCGCCCGTCACCGGTAAAGGACGCATTCAGCCGTGGATGCCGCCCCAACGCAACCGCGACCGCCTTGACCAATACATGGGTGTAGGTCACATCGGCGCTCACCCGGTCGCTCAGCTTCAACGAGGTCCGCAGGCGAACCGCCTCGGACATATCAATCTCAGTGGTGACATAAAAATGTGGCGCCTCCCGCATACTGTCCGCCATACGTTTGGCAATCGTCGCCCGCATCCGAGAGAACGGCTCTACCCTGCCGGTTGGCGTAGTGGCTTCTGCCGAGGAGGCCGGCGGGGTCTTCAATTCAGCCGCCACCGGAATGGCCTCAGCGCCTTCAAGGTCCTGCTTAATGATGCGGCCGCCCGGCCCACTGCCCTGCACCTTGGCGAGCTCAATGCCGCGCTCCGCAGCGATTTTCCGGACAATGGGCGAGGCGAGAATCCGCTCGTTCTTTTTTCGGACCGGCGGCTTCTTTGGTGCGGCCTCACGGATTTTCCGCACCTTCTTGGCTGCCGGCTGACTCGCCTTGGCATCCGCCCTCCTCCCGGCAGGTGGAGTCGATGCAGATGAGCGTGCCGTTCGAGCCGGTGGCGTTGAAGCAACTCCAACTTCAGCCTCTTCTCCCAACAGAGCAATCACCGAGCCAACCGGGACAGACTCGCCCTCCTGGGCTCGAATCTCAGTCAGAAAGCCGTCGTCCAAGGCCTCCATTTCCATGTCGGCCTTATCGGTTTCCACCTCGGCAATAATATCGCCGACCTCAATCCGGTCTCCAACCTTTTTGAGCCACTTGAGGATCTTCCCCTCCTCCATAGTGTCGCTCATGCGCGGCATGATCACTTCAGTCGCCATACGCTCCTCCTGACCTTTCTCCTAGTATAGCCGCCAAGAGGGGCTGGTTGAAAGTGAACCGGAGCCACTAGAGCAACCGAAATGAACGTCGATGAGCCGGGCACGGTCCGTGGGCGCGCAGGGCCTCACGATGGGCGGCCGTGCCATACCCTCGATGGCGGGCAAATCCGTACTGGGGATAGCGCTGGTCCAGTTCAAGCATGAGTCGGTCGCGATACGTTTTTGCAATAATCGAGGCCGCGGCAATGGAGTAAATATCCCGATCCCCTTTTTTAAAAGTGGACTGGGGTATCGGATAGTCTGGCAGCAGACGGCCATCTATCAGCACGTGTTCGGGTCGAACCGGGAGGTGATCGAGGGCCAAACGCATGGCTTTTAAGCCCGCCTGATAGATGTTGATCCGATCAATCTCCCCGACCTCAACCAGCCCAATGCCGATGCCCGTCGCGGTCTGACGGATCTCCACCTCAAGACGTTCCCGAGCCTTGCGAGTCAAGGTCTTGGAATCGCGCACACCCGCCGGGAAAGACTCCGGCAAACGCTCATCCGACAGTCTGGGCGGAAGAACCACTGCCGCTGCCACCACCGGACCGGCGAGGGGTCCCATGCCGACCTCGTCTACGCC
>WTHD01000169.1 GCA_011523265.1 Candidatus Binatota bacterium | reverse complement strand
GAGCAGCGGAAAAGTATAATGGCCGATCGCGCTGGTCAGAAACGGATAGCCAATGAATATAGACCCAAGACCCGTGCCGGCGGCCAGCAGGAGTCCGACCGCAACCACCTGGAGCGGCTTCCAGGGCATCTCGTGCGAGAAGGATTCTGCATGAAAAGCCATCATCTGAAACGTTATCGCCACCGCGGTGAGCACACCGGCGATAAATCCGCCCCCCGGCGCGTTATGGCCGCGTAGCAACAGATAAAGGGCAAAGACCAGCATCAGATGGAGAGTGAGCCGGGCGAACGACTGGAGGATAGGCGAGGGGAAAGACACCATAAACATGGTGCCCAAGGGCTGTTGCCCACGGACGCCCAGTTCGACCAGAGCGAGGACGCCAAGGACGGCAACGCTGAACACCGTAATCTCTCCCATGGTGTCAAAGCCACGAAAATCAACCAGAATCACGTTGACCACGTTGTATCCGCCGGCCAGGACATGACTGTTCGCCAGATAGTAGGACGGAATAACGGAGGGGATGGAGGGACCGACATTCGCCGCAAAAAGCAGCAGGCTCACCACAAGGCCCGTGCCCACACTGATGCCGATATTGAGCAGGCGCGCGTGCGGGGCGTATGGCTGCGGCCGGATCATCGAGAAGTAGCGCAGAACCAGGAGAAACAGGACGAGGCTGACCGCTTCGACCAAGATCTGGGTTAAGGCCAGGTCCGGCGCGCTGAAGAGCACAAAAAAGATCGCCATGAGCGAGCCGACCAGACCGAGCGACAGTACGAGAACGATCCGCGAGCGAGTCCGGCAGCACATGATACCGGCGATCGCCATAAGCCCGGCCAAGCCAAGCTCATGGTATTCCGGGCGGACGATATCCACCCGGAGAGCCATTGCCTCAAAGAAATTCCACAGCGGAATACTGAGCCCCACGATGAGGGCGACCAAGAGATAGCGGATATAGTCGGTCACCGAGCCGGTCATGTAGAGCGCCCGCGTCCAGTGGAAGAGATGGGTGAAGCCGGTCAGACCGTCGGTGTACACCCGGTTGAACGAATACGCGGCCTGGTATTCACGTGCAGCCTGAAGAAACCGCTGTCGTAACAAAAAGGCGCTGCCACCCAGGATAATCGTCAGCCCACTCAACCCCAGAGCCGGAGTCAGGCCGTGCCACAGGGCAAGATGAAGCTGGGGTGGGGCCCCGTGAATAACACGAAAGGCCGGCGTCACCAGGGCTTCGGCCAGACCGGGAACAATTCCGAATAGCACGGCCAGGCCGCTCAGAACGACAATTGGCGCAATCAGACCAAGTGAGGAGTGATGCTCAGCATGCGGAGAGGAATGTGCTTGCTCAGGCGGATGGGCGGCCGGAGCGAAAAACGTTCCGTGAAAGAAAATGAAAGAATACAAAAAAGTCAGACAACTGGCGGTGACGGCCAAGGTTGTGAGGAGCAGGTCTACTTCGAGAACACCCTCGTAGAATAATTCTTTACTCAGGAAGCCGCCCAGGGGCGGCAGGCCGGCCATGGACAGTGAGGCCAAGGTCGCCGCCAGCGTTAAGGTCGGCATGAGGGGACGCAGGCCGCCGAGCCGGCGCAGGTCGCGTGTTCCCGCTTCATGCTCGACCGTCCCGGCCGTCAGAAACAACGCACCCTTAAACGCCGCGTGGTTGAGAATATGCAGGACGGCCGCAAAGAGGGCGATTTCGGTTTGCAGACCGAGGAGGACGACGATCAACCCTAATTGGCTCACGGTTGAGTTGGCCAGCAGGGCTTTGAGATCGACCTGCTTGCAGGCCAGCACGCCGCCCCACACCAGGGTGACTGTCCCCACGCTGGTCACCGTGGCGGACCAGGTCGGATCATCCGCAAATAACGGCGTCAGCCGGGCGATCAGATAGAGACCGGCTTTGACCATAGTAGCGGCGTGCAGATAGGCGCTCACCGGGGTCGGTGCCTCCATGGCCGACGGCAGCCAGATGTGGAACGGAAACTGGGCCGACTTGGCGAAAGCACCAACCAGGAAGCACAGCCCTGCTGCCGTAGATATGGGGGTGGCATTTGCCAGCAGGGCCGACAGCTCGAACGTCCCCTGCTCGGCATATACGGCCAAAATGCCGAACAGCATGACCAGACCGCCAATCGCCGTTAGACCAAACGCCTTGATCGCTCCCTCACACGCCGCGGCCCGCTGTGAGCGGAACCCGATGAGCAGAAACGACGAGACGCTCGTCAATTCCCAGAAGACCAGCAATAAGATCAGGTTGTCGGCCAGCACGACGCCCATCATGGCGGCGTTGAACAAGAGCAGGAAACGGTAGAGGCGGGACAGCGTGGGATCGTCAGCCATGTAGAACGCGGCATAGATGAAAACAAATACGCCCACGCCTGAGATCAGACCGGTGAAGAGCCAGCTCAGGCCGTCCAGGCTGAAACTCACATACAGCCCCAGGCTCGGAGCCCACGGCCAGGAGCACTGAATCCCTTCCCCTGCCTGGACCGTTGCCCAGAGTGAGATGACGATCAGCAGTTGAAGAATCGGAACCAGGGCATAAGCCGGCGCCAGACGCTGGCGCCACCGCTCCGGCCATGACACGAGTGAGCCGAGTAACGGGAGGAGAATCAGGCTAATGATGAGGAATCCAGGCACTCCGTTCACCTCTCCATGCTTACTGGTTGCGGAATAGTCTGAGCAAGGGACCCGAATCCCCAGCCCCTAATCCCTAACCCCCAATGAAATAGCCTGCCTCCTCGGATGTGTCTAACCCATAAACCGTCATTGGTGTCCGATATCATGGGCTTTTCCATCTCTCCGATTCCCTCTACAACTCAGATTTTCACGCTGGGAGCAAAACTTTGGGCCGATTATCTGCAGGAGGTAGGAGGTGATGAAATGACCGATCGAACACGCATTGCCAGCTACGGCGACAACGAGAGCGTCCTCGTAGACGAAGTGAATGGAGGCGAGGGACTCTTTGTCGTCACAATGAATAATCCGCAGGAGTTCAACGTACTCAGCAGTGGCTTTATGCGCGCTATCGCAGAAGCCTTCGACGGCATTACTGCCCTGCGCAACCCTGACCCGAATAACGACAGAGTCCGAGCCGTCATATTACGCGCCGAGGGCCGTGCGTTCACCGTTGGGCTCGATATCGGAAAGCTCGATGAGTATCTGGAAGGGGGCATCATGCCTGCCGGCGACCCGTTTCGGGCAATGTGGGAGTGTCCCTTTCCGATCATTGGTGCGGTCAATGGTCCAGCGGTGACGGGTGGTTTTGAAATCGCGCTGTGTTGCGACGTGCTTCTTGCTTCAGAGCGGGCGGTTTTTATGGACAATCACGCCAAATACGGCGTACACCCCGGACGGCGCATTTCACAGCGGCTTGCCCAGGTGTGCGGTATGAACAACGCTAAGCTGGCAACAATGGCAGCGTATCCGATCGACGCCCAACTCGCCTTCAACTGGGGGCTGGTACAACGTGTATTCGCAACCAACGAAGAACTTGATCGTGAGAGTCTGAACATTGCGCGGCTCATGTCGCAGAACCATCCGGTCATGGTGAAACGTTATAAGAACCTACTCGAACGCGGGGCGCTCGACAGCTACCGGGCCGGTCTGGCATTAGAAGAAGACTCTGAGACAACCTACTACGACGACCTCACCGATGTTGCAGTCACACTCAAGGACGGAGCGGAAAAATTTCGGGCTATGGTCCGTTGGGTTGCTGAGCGAGATTAACACAACAGGACAGCGCCAGTGGTAGCTGGTGACCTGAGCGCCCTCCAGTACCCGGAAGAGGACTGGCAAAGAAAGCAGGGACGAATTGCACTCTTCCGTTGTGGAGTTGAAACAACTAAATAAGCTGCTGGAGCGTGGATTTGTAGTCTCTGAAGACCCGCGTGGAGAGTCGGCCGTCCAAAGCGCCATTGGTCTGTCTCCGGTGTGCCTATTTGATTCGTCAGGAACGCCGGGAAAGAAAGTAAGGGGTGTCGTATGCCCATGAATATTCTTGGTATGATCGGCGTGTCCCCACCGGGTAGTGGAGCCACGGTGCACGTCATTGGGGGTGGTATTGATCGAGCATACCTACGCCGTTTTGCCCAGGCGCATGAGCACGCCGGTTTTGACTCCGTATTAGTCGGCTACACGTCTTCCTCTGCCGAAGGCTTTCAGGTTGCACAATACGCTGCCGCCTACACCGAACAGCTCAACTTCCTGGTCGCCCACCGTCCTGGCTTTGTCATGCCGACCCTCGCCGCGCGGACGGCTGCCACGTGCGATACCCTGACCGACGGACGGCTGTGGTTACACATCATTTCGGGTACAGCCGATGCTGAACAACAACGTGACGGTGACTGGCTCAGTCATGATGAGCGCTATGTACGAACAGAAGAATATCTGGAAATCCTGCGCCGGATGTGGACGTCTGACAAGCCGTTCAACTTTGAGGGACGCTATTACTCAGTCAAGAAAGCTTTCTCTGAAGTCCGCTCCACCCAGCAGCCCCATGTGCCCATCTATTTTGGTGGGGCCTCTGATGCTGCGATTCGGGTTGGAGCCAAGCATGCCGATGTGTATGCCCTCTTTGGCGAGCCACGCGCCTCGCTGAAAGCCATGATGGACCGTATCTCCACAGAAGCGGCACGGTATAACCGCCAGCCCCGTTTTAATGTGTCCCTCCGACCGATTCTCGCGCCGACTGAGGGAGCAGCGTGGGACAAAGCACGTGGAATTCTGGCTCGTTTAGAAGAGTCTAGCCCTCGATTACCTCTCAAGGTCGAGGCCGAGTTTAGCCGTCGCCTGACCCAGTTGGCTGACGAGCGAGAGGTCTATGATGAACGTCTGTGGATGGGCCTCGTGAAGATCTCCGGGGCAAGCGGTAATACCACGGCCTTGGTCGGGACTCCTGAGCAAGTCGCAGAATCCATCGCCGCCTATTACGACTTGGGCATGCGCGGTGTGCTTATCCGTGGATTTGATCCGTTTAATGATGTTACGGAATTTGGCCAAGAGCTCATCCCGAGAATCCGGGCGCTTGTGGCTGAGCGTGAGGCACAAGCCGCATAGCACAGAAGGAGAGAGGCGTATGGCGGTATCGGAGCAAGTCGCACTCGTGACCGGCGCGTCGCGGGGTATCGGTCGAGCCGTTGCGCTCAAACTGGCCCAAGAAGGGGCACGTATCGCCATTCACTACAATCAAAACCGGGAAGCGGCCGAGCACACCCTGGCGGCCTTACCTGACGGCGCTCATCAAATCTTTCAGGCCGACCTTGCCGACGCACAGGCCGTGGAAGCGCTGATGGCTGCGGTGCTCAGCCAAATGGGTGGCCTCCAGATTGTTGTGAACAACGCCGCCATCAACGAGTGGCAGCCGCCGCTCCGGGTTGACTACGAGGTGTGGAACGACGTGTGGCAGCGCTCGCTCGACACCAACCTGGTCGGCCCGGCCAATGTGATGTTCTGGGCCGCCCGGCATATGGCGGAACACGGCGGAGGGCAAATGGTGAATATCTCCTCACGCGGCGCTTTTCGGGGAACACCCAAAGCACCGGCCTACGCGGCGAGTAAGGCCGCCCTCAACGCCATGAGCCAATCGCTGGCCCAGGCCTTCGCCCCGCATAACATCTTTGTGTACGTTGTCGCGCCAGGCTTTGTGGCAACCGATATGTCCGCGTCCATTCTTGCCAGCCCCCGGGGCGAAGCCATCCGCCAGCAAAGCCCCTTGGGTCGGGTGGGCAAGCCGGAAGAGGTGGCTGCCATCGTCGCCTTCCTCGCCTCAGGCGAAGCAAATTTCGCAACCGGGACGATTGTCGATGTGAATGGCGCTTCGTATATGAGGACGTAATACTTTGGCAGAAGACTAACCCCGGTCAGCCTCCGCCGCCCGCACCAGCCGAAACAATTTCTCCGGGGTCACCGGAATCTCGTTGATCTCTACGCCCAGGTGAGACAGGGCGTCGGAGACCGCGTTGGCGATCGCGGCCGGCGCGCCGATGGTGCCGCCTTCTCCCATGCCGCGAAATCCGCCCAGCGTGGTCGGGGAGGGCGTTTCAATGTGATGGACTTCTATGGGCAGGAGTTCGGAGGCGGTTGGGACGAGGTAGTCCAGCAGCGAGCCGGTCAGCAGTTGCCCCTCGTCGTCGTACACCACTTCTTCATACAGAGCGGCCCCAATGCCCTGGGCCACGCCGCCACGGACCTGACCGTCAACGATCAGCGGGTTAATGATCCGTCCGCAATCCTCAACCACAATATAGCGCTTGATTGTGACTTCATACGTCTCGGTATCGACCTCCACGACCGCAACGTGAGTAGCACTCGAAGCCGTCCCAAAGAACGGATCGTAGAAACGCGTGACCTCCAGCCCCGGTTCCACGTCTTTGGGTAGCCGCCGCAGACCGGCATAGGCCGTCTTCGCGACAGCACGAAAAGGCAGACGGCGCGCCGGCTTTTCACGCAGGAAAACCTGGTCGTCTCGAATATCCAGATCGGCCGGATTACTCTCCATCATGTGGCCGGCAATCTTCAGCGCCTTTTCCTTGAGCGCCTGACCCGCCCGTATGGCCGCGCCACCGGCTAGTACGGCGCTGCGGCTGGCATAGGTTCCCGTTCCTTGGGGCGCGAGCGCGGTGTCGCCGCAGATCACCCGAACGCTGTCAAAGGAAACGCCCAGCGCGTCCGCCACCACCTGGGCCAGCGCGGTCTCATGGCCCTGACCCTGAGGAGCAACGCTGAAGGTGGCGGTGACGGTCCCGGCCGGGTCGACGCGCAGGAAGGCAGCCTCCGTTCCGGTCGCGATCGGCATGCCCGGCGAGACAGGAATAGCCGACCCTACCCCGGTCAACTCGATATAGGTGGCAAAGCCAACGCCGACCCACCGCCCCGCGGCGCGTGCCTGCGCGCGCCACTGTGCGGTCGCCTCAGCATCCAGCACGTCCCGCGCCTTCTGCATGCATTCGGTCAGGCTGGCCTGATCCCACACAAGGCCGGACGGTGTCTTGTAGGGGAATTCGTCGGCCCGGATATAGTTCTTGAGCCGCAGTTCGACCGGGTCCAGGGCCAGCCGGCGCGCGGCCCGGTCTATGAGACTTTCCAGCACAAAGGTCGTAATCGGACGGCCCACCCCACGGTACGGCCCCATCGGTGCCTTACACGTGGCCACCCCGCGATTGCGCCCCCGATAGTGTGGCATCCGGTATGGGCCGGACAGAAAGCTAATGGTCTGGATCGGCTCAACCGTGGCCGTCCAGGGATAGATGGAGTACGCGCCAATATCCGTTGTCACGTCTGCCCTGAGACCAATAATGGTGCCGTCGGCCTGGAGGCCCAGTTCGGCATCCACGATTTCATCCCAGGCCTGCGTCGATGTCTTGAGGTCTTCCTGGCGGTCGCTGATCCATTTCACCGGTCGTTTCAGCAGTCGGGCGACCGCACACAGCACAATCTCCTCGGGATAGAGCGAAGACTTGGCCCCGAACCCACCCCCCACATCGGCGGCGACCACCCGAATGCAATGCTCGGGCATGTCCAACAAATCGGCCAAGGCATCCCGGAGCAGGCCCGGACATTGGGTGGCGGAGCGTAGCGTCAGCTCCCCCGTGCCGGCGTGATAATCAGCCAGACAGCCGCGATTTTCCATGCACACGGTGGCGTGTCGCCGGAACCGGAACCGATCACGTACCCGCACGGCTGCACCGGCGAGGGCCGCATCCACGTCGCCTCGGGCAAACTCGCGCGACAAGAGGACATTAGTCCCGGCTTCATCGTGCAGCAGGGGCGCATCCGGCTGGGCTGCGTCCTGCGCTTTGGCCACGGTCGGTAGCGGGTCGTATTCAACGCGAATCCCTTCAAGCGCGTCTTCGGCGAGATAGCGATTTTCAGCGATAACGACGGCGAGCGCTTCCCCGACGTACCGTACCTTGTCAACGGCCAAGGGCGGGAAGCTGGTCTCTTTATACTCCCGCATTTTTGAGGCGGCGCGAACCGGTTTGACCAGCGGGACAAGGTCTTTTCCTGTGAGGACGGCGACAACGCCCTCCCGCGTCCGGGCTGCCGAGATATCGAGCTGGATGATCCGCGCGTGCGCATACGGACTGCGCAGGAAGGCGGCATGGAGCAGGCCCGGTGGATGATGATCATCCACATACGCGCCCTGGCCGGTCAGCAGACGTCGATCTTCCCGGCGCTTCACCCGCGCGCCAACGAATTTGGGCGTCAACTCTTCCACTCTACTTCCTCAACCCAACACATCAAATTGCCTATTCTGCTGGCCCAAGCGCACAGCAGTACAACCGGTATTGAAGGGGATAGGAATGCCGGAAGCCGTCGTCGTAGGAGATGCCCACCCCATTGACATAGGAGCCCTCAGGGCAGGTTTGACGCCCGTCGTTGCGGGCCAGAATCAATGGCCGCCATTCGCAGCGATTGCTATCCTCCTGAGCGATAGCAGACCGCGCCTGTTCGAGGGCTGCAAGGCGCGCTTCTACCCGCATATACGCATAGGAGACAAGGCCACCGATCACAAGCAGAAGAATGAGTGCGGACCAAATCTCCCATCGTCCGCGTTGCCGTTTTTCCGGCTCTCCGGTCAAATAGATGTCCTCTATCACTCTCCCCCTCTCCGAGCCCTGAGCGTCTCCGCCGCGGCCTGAACAGCCTTAACAATCCCCTGATAGCCCGTACAACGACACAGCACTGCGGATAATCCCGCGCGGATTTCTGCCTCGCTCGGCGCCGCGTTTGTCTGGAGCAGATCATATGCGGTCATGAGCATCCCCGGCGTACAGAACCCGCACTGGAGGCCGTGGTGTTCCCAAAAGGCTGCTTGCAGAGGATGGAGTTGACCAGTCTTTCCTGGGGGCGTGGGCGGCTCGCCCGCTTGAGGGGCTAATCCCTCAACGGTCATCAGCTCCGCTCCATCGGCCTGAACTGCCAGCATCAGACACGAGCGGGCGGCTTCGCCATTGATGAGAATCGTACACGCGCCGCAGATGCCGTGTTCACAGCCGACATGAGAGCCGGTCAGGCCCAGGTCTTCACGCAGAAAATCGACCAGCAGTTTACGCGGCTCTACCTGCCCCCGGTACTCCGTACCGTTAACGCGGAGGGTGATCGCTCGCGTCCGGCTGTGCTCGTTCGGCTCACTCATGCCCTTTGTTCCTGGCCGCGCTCAAGTGCCCGCTGAATCGCCCGCCGCGTCAGCACCTGGGTCAGATGTCGCCGAAAATCGGCGGAGGCGTGAATATCGCTATCGGGTTCAACAAGTTCGGCTGCCTGGGCTGCCGCATGCTGAATGCTCTGTTCAGTCACACCCTGCTGCATTAGAATATCTTCTGCCGCACGCAGGCGGACCGGAGTTGGTCCGACTCCAGCGGCAGCCAGACGTACGGTCCGACACTGTTCGCCCTCCGCATCAATCACGCCGGCAACACCAACGAGGGCGAAATCTCCGTGCCGCCGGGCAACTTCTTCGAACGCCCAACCGCTTGTTGGCGGAGCGGGCGAAAAGCGGATTTCGGTGACAACCTCATTCGGAGCGAGAACGGTTGTCAGATAGCTCACGAAAAATTCTTCGGCAGAGATGCTTCGTTGTCCGCTCGGTCCCTGAAGGACCAGTTCAGCGTCTAAAACCAGCGCAACAGTAGGATACTCCGCCGCGGGGTCGGCATGGGCCAGGCTGCCGCCGATGGTGCCGCGGGTGCGGATGGGCAGATGGCCGACTAATGTGGTTGCCTCATACAGCAGCGGAAGCTGGTGGCGCGCCAGTTCCGAAAACTCGATCGTTCTCTGGCGGGTCAACGCGCCAATACGGACCTGTCCGTTCTCTTGCCGCAGATACGACAGCTCCGCCACGCGGTTGATATCGATGAGGGCGGACGGATAGCTCAGCCGGAAATTCAGCAGCGGCATCAGACTCTGCCCGCCGGCCAATACTTTTGCGTCGTCTCCATAGCGCTCCAGAAGGGCGAGCGCTTCGTCAAGCTGCGACGGCGCATGATAGGCAAACGGCGGCGGCTTCATTCTGCTCTGGCTTGTATCCGGCTCGGTTCGGGTGGTAAAGGGTGCAACGTTACACGCAGAAAGGAGCCCTATGACAATGGCAAACCAACACGAGGACATTCAACAATTCTACGCCAGCTATCTGGATACGTTTCATTCGGGTGAGGCCAAGGCGATGGTGCCGTTCTACCGCGCACCCTGTCTGTTTATCGCGGACCAGGGCGTAACCCTGCTTTCAAGCGAAGCGGAGATCGAAAAACTCTTCGCGCAGATTATCCAAGACCTCAAAGGCCGGAATTATGGGCGCAGTGAGGTCACGAACATTCAGATCAAGGAGATGACGGATCGCATAGCGCTCCTTAGCGGCCTCGCCGTACGCTACACCAAAACCGGGGAAGAGCTGGAACGATTGGGGGCAACCTACACCCTGCGCAAGACCGACGACCGCTGGCAGATTGTCTCTGTTGTCGCCCATAGCCCGGAGACTGTGGTGCGGTTTGGGTGAGGGGGACATAAACCCATTCAAAGGAGATAGGAGTTCTGTCTTATATGCAGACTGAACTCGTGGTAGCGGGCAGTTCGGATGCAGACCTGATAAACTCGCTACTCGACGAATATCTGCTCGAACTCGGCAGCTATCGAGATGTTCCCAGCGGTACGACCACCTCGGCCCCCTACCCGTACCTCGACGCCTATTGGTCCGAGCCTGGTCGGCACGTATTCATCATTCAGTACGGAGGCCGTTCCGTGGGGTTTGCCCTCATCCGAGATCCGACCTCTACAAAGTCTGCCGTCTATCAACTCGCGGAGTTCTACATCAAGCCCGAGAGTCGCCGTCTCGGCATCGGGCGGCGGGCGGTCCGTGCGATCTGGAAACGGTTTCCTGGGCAGTGGGAGATGCAGGTCCACACTCGGAATTCTGCCGCCGTTCAGTTCTGGGAATCGTGCCTTGAGACTGTTGCGAGCGAGCCACCCCAAGTACGTGAGGTTCAAGGCCGAGACGGTAGGCGTATTCAGTTTCACTTCTCTATTGAGGACACAGTCTGACAAAGTATAGAGGAGGGTCGAGTTACGCTCCGATAACTCGACCCTCCATAGCGTCTCCGGCTCTCCGTCTTTTCCTGAGATCAGAACGGCCTATTGGGCCAGCCAGCCGCCGTCCGCCGACATGGTATGGCCGGTCACAAAGGAGGCTGCGTCGGAGCTGAGCCAGACCACGGCTTCCGCGATTTCTCCCGGCTGACCCATCCGGCCGACCGGCTCCATCTCTGCGATCTTGTCGGCCATCTCGGGCTGACCCTCGGTCAGCCGACTGACCATGGGCGTCTCAATCGCGCCCGGACAGACGCAGTTCACGCGGATACCGCTCTGTGCATACTCTAATGCCGCCGAGCGCGTAATCCCGACCACGCCATGCTTGCTGGCGATATAGGCCGGCAGGCGGTAGCCACCCACTAAGCCATAAGCCGAGGAGGTATTCACAATGGAACCGCCACCCTGTTTGAGCATTTGGAGAATCTCATATTTCATACACAGCCAGACGCCCTTGAGGTTAATCGCCATGGTGCGGTCCCAGCCCTCTTCGCTGGTTTCGGCGGTCAACACGTTTTCCCCTTCGATCCCTGCGTTGTTATAGGCGCAGTCAAGGCGTCCGTACGTTTCGACGATCTGGATGATAAGCCCCTCAACCTCGGCGGCTTGGGAGACATCGACTTGAAGAAAGCGGGCTTCTCCTCCCGCCGCCTTAACGAGTTGGACCGTCTCCTCGCCTCCGTCAACAATAATATCACTAACCACCACGGTCGCGCCCTCTCGCGCAAAGGCGAGGGCCGAGGCGCGCCCGATCCCTGAACCGGCTCCGGTAATCAATGCAATTTTTCCCGCTAATACGCCTGCCATCGTGCTCCTCCTTTTGACCTTTTCTCTTTAGTATGCTTTTCTTATACTCTTTCGCCCCCCATGGACAAGGAGCGCCGAAGGGGAAAGAGTGGCTTCCTTATGAGCGTGAAATTGACAGCCGTGTTTGAAAAAGTACAGGGAGGCTATATTGCTTTCGTGGAAGAACTGCCGGGGGCGAATACCCAGGGAGCCACCCTGGAAGAGGTACGGGTGAACTTACAAGAGGCTATTGAACTCGTGCTTGAGGCAAACCGCACTCTTGCTGAAGAGACCATCCGAGGTCGTGAGGTTATCCGTGAGCCATTGTCTACATAAGCGAATGAATGGACCGGCGGTCTTAAGCGCGGATGCCGGGCGCGAGACGACCACCGAGGCTGGAATCAGCACCGTTCGAAAGCACCTCCGGCTGTTGATGGGGCAGGGTTATATCGAAGAACTCCCGCTTGAAGCGTTGACACACCTGTGATTTGGGGCCTACTCCGAAGCGGCTTTGTACATTGCCCGTGCCGAGGATCGGGACGCGGCCCGGATGGAGATAGGACGGTGTGTGGAGCACTTGGCCAAGGGGATGCGGCTCCAAGCCCAGGCCGCCCGGGAACGCAATCTGTCTCACACGTCCTGTGAGGTAGGGTAGGAAAGGAGAATGTGTGTATGAGAACACTGATACCATGGCAATGCGGCCTCAGGAGCAAACGTGTCTTTCCAATAGATATGAGATGCTGGACACGTTTGCTCCTGCTGGTGTCGCTCTTCGTTTTGGTTGGCGCGCTGCCAGCCGGCGCGCAGGAGGCCGGCCAGGAAGGAACGCCGGAAGAACCTATCTTCGGGCTTGAAGACCTCCGCGTGGTCGGCTCCCGGGCGCCTGGCCGCTCCGCAGCAGACTCGCCTGTACCGGTGGATGTCATTGACGGCGACAGCTTCCAGCATTACGGCGTCCGCGACCTGAACAACCTGCTGGCCGCAACCGTTCCGTCCTATAATATCTCACAGCACGCCATCGGCGATGCCAACGCCTTGGTCCGCCCGGCAAAATTACGCGGCCTGCCGCCGGACTCGACTCTGGTGCTGGTCAACGGCAAACGCCGTCACCGCTCCTCCGCAATCAGTATCTTCACCTTTGGGCAGGCCCAAGGGGCGCACGGGGTTGATATCCGCTCCATCCCGTCCATTGCCCTCAAACGTGTCGAAGTGCTGCGCGACGGTGCGGGTGCGCAGTACGGCTCCGACGCAGTGGCCGGGGTGCTGAATTTTGTGCTGCGCGACGCGCCCGAGGGCGGGACGGTCGAAGCCCGCTGGGGCCAGTATTATCAGGGTGACGGCGACCAAGTGAGCACCGCGGCCAATATCGGCCTGCCGCTGACCGACGCCGGCTTTGCCAACCTCAGCTTTGAGTTCACCAACGCCGACTCGACCGACCGCAGCTCTGAACTCGACATAGAAAGGCCGTTGAGGGACGCCGGGCTTCCCGTCAAGCATCGCGCGATGGTGTGGGGCGCGCCGGACGTACCGTACGACTATAAATTCTTCGGCAATTTCGGCCTTGATCTCGGCGACTCTCACCATGCCTACGCCTTCGGCAACTGGGCGGAACGCCAGATTCTGGACTCGTGGTATTTCCGGGGCCCGCATCCGTCCGCGCCTACCGGTACGACCGGGGTGTATCTGGACGGCGAACGTCTCAAGGTTGCCGACCTGACGCCAGACGGCACCGGCAACTGCCCGACAATCCTGGCGCGCGATTATACGCAGAACGGTCTGGCCGCGCTGGCCCCGCTGGAGGGCAACCCGGACTGTTACGCGTTGGCTCAAAATCTTCCGGGCGGGTTCACGCCGCGGATGCGCGGCGGCGTGGAAGACTGGGGTATCACTTTCGGCCTGCGCGGGACGTTGCAGAGCGCCTCTGCGCTATTGGATGGCTGGAACTACGATATGAGTGCCGCGTTCGGCCAGCACAGAACCACGTACTACATCTGGAACACCGTCAACCCGCAACTGCTCCGCCTCAAAGACGCCATGCCGACG
>WTHD01000409.1:8342-13927 GCA_011523265.1 Candidatus Binatota bacterium | reverse complement strand
TGGCAGTTCCGGCATAGGCGGCGCGGATTGTAGTCGAAAACCGGCCGGGCGGCTAGCGGTCGTCTGTGTTTGCGCGACAGGGAAAAAGTTGATAGCTGAGCACCCAAGCATCTCAGAGGAGGCAAGCGAACATGGCAGTCAAGAAATTTTCCAGCGCGTATTACGTGGTCAAGGACATGGACAAGGCGGTCGGCTTCTACCAGGACATCCTGGGTCTGAACATCAAATTTCGGGATGGTGACCGCTGGACGCAGTTTGATGTGAATGGCGTGGCCGTTGCCCTGGCCGACCCCAGCGAAGGGACCGTGCCGCCGGGTGGCGGGGGCACGGTGGTGTTGGAGGTCGATGACCTGGGGGAAATGCGGGACACGCTGACCCGGAACGGGGTCGAGGTGAACGATATCGTTGATATGGGCGGGCACGGCCGGTATTTCACGGCGGTCGATCCGGCGGGCAACATCGTCCAGATTTTCGCCCGCTCGTAACAGAAAGCGCTTACCAAGCTCTTCCGCCACGTCGCTCTTTTCTTCCCTCTCCCCCGGAGGGAGAGGGCTAGGGTGAGGGGGACAGACGCAGGTTGGTCTCTCATGGCTGAGCAACTCGAATGGCCTCAGGCTCCTGACTCCTGAGCCGTCCTTATCATTTCTTGCAGATCAATTAGATGCTTCTCCGCAAACTTGATTTCAATCGGCTCTCCACATAGCTTCATCCGAATCGCAGGATAGCCGTCGCCACCTTCCGCCTTTGCTTTTAGCTGCATCACTTGCTGAATGATGTCTTCGGCTTCTTTCAAGCCGAACTGGAACATGGCGCTATGTTGGGCACAGAGGCAGAGAACATTACCCACTCGGTCGATCCAATCAGCAGTCGTGCGAGACACAAGGTACAGACCTTCAAAGTACGGCTCCCCGTTCCGCTGCGTAAACGTCTGTCCGCAAATCTGACACCGTCCGCCATACCATTCAGCAAAGTCCGCCCGAACTTGGTCATTCTTGCTCTCCCAATTCTTACGTACAGAGAAATAAGAACGCTCCCCTGGGTCGCTTTTATTCTTGATTGCTGCGGCGATGTCTTTCGAGGTTTTCTCACGACGCCGGGAAGGGTTCGACGAAAACCCTCCATCGCCTCCATTATGATTTGCTCCTTTCTTGCCTGGCGCCGAGAAAGCATTGGATAGGGCTTCGTCGTAAGGACGACCTTCCTGCTGTAGTGTCTTCTTATTTTTCTCTTCTCGAAGGAGGAGATCTATGCGTTGCTGAATTTCTGGAGGAGCCTCTTCGAATCGTCTGGCGCGATCAAGAGATGTCTGCGATATGCCCGCCTCTTCCGCAAGTTTTGCAACAACGTTCTTTTTCATTCCGAGTTGGGCTGCCAATTTCTCATCACGGACGAAGGTTCTGGGAAGATCGTCAAGGGTAAGCTCGCTTGGTTTATGCCAGTGTCCGTTCAAGTCAGGTAACCATGCATTGTCAGTCAATAATTCACCAAATTCAGATATTTGTTTTTCTTCTTCGCTACTCTCATAGGTTTGCCTTGTCGATCTCTCCACGACTCCACGGATGCAGTCAGAATTGGGAACAGCGATTTTATTCCAAATGAATGTGCTTTTCTCCAGACACGGAGTGGACAGTGCGCATTCCAAGCCGTCAACATGTATATTAGGATCAAATCCATCAAGTCCTCTTTTATGCCAGCCACGGTACGATAGGATAGTTACACGCCGTTTCGAGTCACCCGGTTCCCTCCGAATCCTGATAGATTCCTCAACCCCTAATTTTCTGAGTAGCTCAGCGTATGGATGATTCGTGGTGACGCATGTGAAAGAGTTGTTTTTGGCAAAGTACATCCGTAGCTCATCACTTGAAAAATAGACTTGATTGGGCTTCCGATAGGCTGTTTCTCCTTCATTGAGGCACTCCGCGAGAATAAAAGGGGTATTACGCAACGCGCTCCGAAGACGTCTTTTCTTATCCTGCGAGTCTGTCGAGTACGCTCGCTCAATTTTCTTGAGATCCCGTTCGCTCTCCTCGGCGTCAACCGTTGCTGAGGCGTCCGTATATTTCGGAAGTATTTTTCCGAGCACTTCTTCGACAATATCCAACTCCGGGATGCCTAAGTCTTTCAGAAACTTCCGGGCTCCGTCATCTGACGAGAGTGAGACCTTCACAATTGGCAATAAAGTCTCGGTATCAGTTTTGCCGGCTAAGTAAGCGTTTGGTAAGGTGGAATTTTGGAACGGAGCAACATGAGAGCCATCCTGAAGGCGCAAGATGGGTTTGTTTCGGAGAATACCCTCCGTTTCGCCCCTCCAACGTGGCTGACGCCACAGTGTTTTTTGCTCGGATAGAAATTTGTAGAATCTGACGAACCATTCGTCATCCTGGAGAGCAAGAAATTGTTCGGATAGATGACGGGCGAACACTTCCGGGGCAATTTCATCAACTTTGAGTTTTCCCATGAGGTATCTTCTCAAATCAGGCGTCCTGTCTTGGGTAACGCTGGCTGACAGCCATTTGAGATCAGCATCTGACTGAAATAGAGGGCGTAGCTGGTCTTGATTCAAGAGCCTCCGGAGTTCCTCGCCGCGAGCGAGCTTAGCGTTCCGTGCTGCAATGAAAGTGCCGTCGTTAGCTGGGAGCAGTTCTTGAGTCATAAGAGCCTCGCTCACTCTACTGAAGATGGGATAGAACATGCTGTCTTCCTGGAAATCTTCTGTTCGGATAGGTAGAGCTTCCAAAAGAGACACCGACAACAACCCCATCCCTCTCAAGCTTTCCAGCGACTCGGCGACTAACTTGGCAGTTTCTTCGACCAGCATCTTGTTCCAATCGTCATCCTCTGGGATATTATCACGCGCGGGATTTGTTCTGTATGGTCCCTGAATGAGAAAGCCCAATCGGGTCGCTTTGTCGGTCGGGAAGTAGACAACTAGCTCCGTATCGTTGATTTTTGCAATCCTTTCCATCTTATTCTTAGTATCGACCTCAAGCCAGAAGCCAGCTTCGACGCTAACCTCATAGCTTTCATTAGCAACTGTGACTGACCGGTCGAAGAGCAGCCAGTTCTCTTCCTTATCCTGACCACTTTTCTGACCAATTACGGTAATACGACACATGCTTTCGTTTTCTCTTTGGATTTCTTTCAGGTAGTGCCCTTCTTCTCCATTCGACTCAATACTCCACTCGATTTCGTCAATCCGTTTCAAGAACAGTAACACTCTGGGTCCGAGCCTCTGCAATTTATTCAAAATGAGATCAAAGGCATGATTTGCAGATAAATCTTTGTGATCGAACGGGAAAATGAAGACGGTCTCATCCGGTACTATTGAGAGGTCGGGGGGTAGTTCTTTCCCTTCAGGGCGGATGTACCGCTTTATTACAAAATGTTCTCCTCCTGAATGGATTTCTGGAGAGGCTGTAAAGGCATAGACTGACTTGAAGCCGATGCCGAATTTGCCAATCTGAACAGGGTCTTCTTTCTTCGTTCCTTTCAAGACATCAGAGATTCCTTTAACGTCTTCTTCGTTAAACGGCACGCCAAAATGTCTGAATTCAAGCCTGTCTTGGAAAAGTCTGAATCGAACTCTGCAACGAGAACCGTCATCAGGTCGTTCTTTTAGGCGTCTTTCCAAAGCATCTTCGGCATTTTGCAATAGCTCATACACAAAATGAGCTCTGTCGCTATACAACTGTTCCGAGATCAGATGCCCAATATCGTCGAATTCGTCACCGCGCCGGCGTATATTGTCTTGGCAGATTTTCTTGTAGTCACATGGCATCTCACGCGTCTCCCTTTACTTCCATCACCCCATATGCCACCGGCTCGGTGATGATATCCGCTCTTTCCATAGCCTCGTCCAACTCCTGAGTGCGTCGTTCATAGTCTGCCTCGGCAGAGGTAATTTGCGATCGTCGCATTCTTTGGATGTTTTCATTGTCTGCCTGTTCGAGCTGCTCCTGAAGGAGTGCTAGCCGTGCCCGATGGCTGGTTGACAGACTCTCTCTCCTATATGCTGCGAGTTCTTGGGTCTGCTGTTGATGCTTTGCCCGCGCCTCGGACCACAGTTCGTGATGCTGCGCGTCCAACTCGTCCCACACGGTAGAGCCACCGTTTTCCTGCACACCATGCGTACTATCCTCCGCTTTTTCAAGCAGGCGGCTCAGGCTTGGCGTTAATTCCTTTGCTGAGGCAATGGGCTTGAGCGTCAAATCCTCCCGAATGCCGTGAAGCTGCCATTGGTAGATGGCAAATTCGTAGCGGCCCTCGGGAACCTCGTTGGTTTGCACCTTCAAGGTAGTAGCCGCCTGTGGATCTGCTTCGAGCGACATGGCCGCCTGCTTAACCAGCGGGTGAAGCGGCATGATGAAGGCGGCTTTCGGATTTTGGCTTGCGCAGTCCGACTCAAAGGTGATGGACAGATGGGGCTCGCTTCCCTTCAGCCACGTTTCCCACTCGCGATGCGGAGGCGTTTTTTGCCCGGAGAGCTGCTGAAAGTCACGCAACAGGCGATTTCGCGCCTCCTGCGAAAGACGCAACGTTTTCAGCGGTTTTTCGCCAAGAATGAACTCCTGGTCCTTCCCACAGGTGTTTTGCAGATACAGCGTGGCCAGCCTGTGCAGTGATGACGGAGACAGCCAGAAGCTGGAAGCCTCCTCGATCTCCTTCTTCATTTGGTCTTCGGGCAGACGAATGCCGAACAGCTCCATCTGCTTCTCTTCGAGTCTTTCTTGCCCCTGTACCAGTCGAATCTTGTTGTCTGCCAACTGTTGCAGCTTGGCTCGACGGTCCTCTTCGCTGAGAGAATAGTTTTCTGCAATGTTCTTGATCTCCTTCGAGATATCCCCGAGAATTTCTTCGCTGCCACCCAAGGCGTGCTCGAACACGCCGATACGCAACAGGCAACGCTCATAAATGTCTGCATCAACAGTGCCCGGCGTAATCAGATTGACAATAGCGACGCTCTCACTCTGCTGGCCGTTGCGGTCGATACGACCGATACGTTGCTCAACGCGCATGGGATTCCACGGTAGGTCATAGTTCACAATGCAGTCGCAGAACTGGTAGTCCAGACCTTCGCAGCCGACTTCTGAGAACAGCAAAACATCGAGAGTCCCGCCATCCTCGCGTGGTTTCTCGAAACGATTGCGCAGTGCCATGCGCTCCTCATCCGGGGTCCCGCCGTGAATCATGCCGACACGCACCCCGTCTGCCCGGAGATGTTCGTCAAGATAGGAAAGCGTGTGCCGAAAGCTGCTGAACAGCATGATTTTATTGTTAGGCAGCTCTTGCTTATCCCGGATGATGGTACGAAGCGCCTCCAGCTTTGGGTCGTGAGGATCAAGCGCCTGCGCTTTTTCAAGGATGGTTTGAATTTGTGATTGAATTGAGCCGATGACACCGCTCGACGGAGTTGGGTCCGTCCCGTTGGTTCCCTCCCATTCCAAGTCGTCAAGGTGACGGTTCAGAATATCCTCAAGAAAAGGAGCCAGGCCGTACAGACAGCTCGCGGCTTGGCGTCGGATCGTTGTCATCAGAAACTTCACGTTGATATTGCCGTAGAGCTGGCTGAATATCTCGGCTTGGAC
>WTHD01000409.1:0-8242 GCA_011523265.1 Candidatus Binatota bacterium | reverse complement strand
TCAGAAACTTCACGTTGATATTGCCGTAGAGCTGGCTGAATATCTCGGCTTGGACCCGGAGCAGTTCGTCGTGGAGCTGTTGTTGGTCAGGAGCGAAATTAACTGTGACGGTGTCCGGCCTCCGAACGGTGAAGGCTCCGATGTCGCGTCGGCGCGTCCGGTTGATGATTCCCGAGAAGGTATGCAGGGCTTCGAGGTCGGTGATGAGTTGGATTCTTTCATCGGCGGCGACGCTCCCCTTGGCAAGGTGGCTCCTGATTCGTCTGAATTCGGGATTGTGTTGGAGAATCGACTGCCCCCAAGACGTTGCGGCTGCCTGGTCCAAAGCGGCTGTCGCGTGTTCTGTCCAGTCCGGCTCCTGAGCCCGGGCATGGTCCACCGCCTGATTGATGAACGGGTTGGGCTCTGCCATGTGTTCAAAGCTCTCCTGATCCAGGATAAGATCAGGGCGGAGGGTGTTCAGCAGCACGAACAGGTCATGGCTGTCAAGCTGGATAGGGGTCGCGGTCAGAAAGACGGCGGCTTCGGCGTGTTCACAGAAAAACCGGACCGCCTGATGCGTGTAGGTGTTCTGATTGCGGATATGGTGGGCTTCATCCACGATCACGAGGTCGAAGCGCGGGGACGGGTCCAGGTCCAGCAGACCTTTTCCCGGCTTTTTCTTGCCTTTGGGACCCGGACCGTGAAGAAGCGCTTCGTCAAACAGAGAATACGGGAGGATTGTTTTCCGGTGCTGGTCGGGCCACTCCCCTTCCAGGTCCATTTCATTGATGCAGTATCGCAGAGTGCTGCCGTCCAGATGGGTGAACCGCTCGTCAAAGCGTCTCATCTCAAGCTCCCACTTGCGCTCAGTCACCAGTGGGCGGGGGCATATGATGAGGATGGACTTGATCTCCCGCCGAGCCTGCAATTCCCGCAGAATCAGGCCGGCTTCGATAGTCTTGCCGACGCCCACACCATCGGCGATCAACAGTCTCGGGCGGTCCGAACGGATGAATCTGAGCACTGGACGGAACTGGTAGGGAATGAAATCAACACGAGCCGCGTTGAGTGAATATAGGGTCGAGAGGCTGGGATGCCGTATTTGCAGGGCGGTCAGGTAGGCATGAAACTGCTCACACGAAAGAGGCTGAAAGGCTTCATCGGTCTGCTCTTCGGCTTGCAACTGTGAGGCGTAATACGTCTGAACCGCGCCGTCCACAAAAACCTTGACCCGAGTTTCGGGTTGGCCCGGTAACACCTCAACAACCGCTCCTTTTGTGGAGGGAGCGGATTTCAGGAACACGATTTGGCCCGGCGAAAACGCTGTTTCTGAAGGATCGCGGGCCGTGTCTGGTGGCTGGTTGGCGGGCTTTTCTGTCCGACGCGGCGGCAAGCTGATATATCGACGGCTGCTTGCTCGCTCTTGCGCTTTGAGATCTTTGGCGATCAGGTCCACGTTGTATTTGAACCGGGCCGCGTGCTCCTGCCTGATTCGCCGCACTTCCCTGACGATGGGATCGTCTTTCATATTTCATCCTCTAAAAGTTCTTCCGGCGTACAGATAAGCGCCGGCTCGTATCCTTCATCTCGACAGAATGTCTCAATTCGCGCTCTCGTATCTTCGCGGGCCAAATGGTGATAGTTCCACGTTACCAGATAGTTACAGCCGTTGACCACGGCGACAGCAACGTGCAAGGCGTCCTCAGGTGAATTCTCAGGAACAATCCCACTTCCTGTCAAAGACCGTGCCAAGGTCGTTGCGTCTGGGGTAATGGCAAGTAATTCCACTTCCCTCAGAATGTCCAGTCTGCGCCGAGCTGCCTGCATGTCTCCTTTGCTCGCCTCTTGAACCACAAGTTGTGAAGAAACGACTCTGAAATCCTGTCTCCTATCCCCCCACCATTCTCGGGTCAATTGTTGGCGCTCCACCATGACGCCGTCACGACTCGGCTTGGCTGTAAGGTAACTCACCACCGTTGTCTCCACATAGACGACGGGGCGGCCAGCCAAGTTTCTGTTCATAGTCCTCTCTTCCGACATTCAATCTCCCAACTCCATAGGCCGCTAACTCTTGAGTCTGTTGGCGGTGTTCTTCACGCGTTTCAGCCCAGAATTTCTTGATTTCCTGACAGGCTTGCAATTCCCGGAGGATCAAGCCGGTTTCGTCGGCTTTCAGGGACACGATATCTCCCGGTGAAAACTCAGCTCGGTCGGCCATGCAGCTCTTCCTTGCACCCTCAGGAGTCTTATAGCATCCTCCCGTCATGCAGCCCAAGTTCCCGCTCGAGCTGGTACGCAACAGCCTCGATCAGGGGGAGCTTCTGCTGGCAGCTTTGAGATAGACCAGTTGCCACACAACATCCCTGGCTCTGAGGGACAATTTTTGCTAGACAATTGCCCATGAACTGGGCAATTCAGCCCCTGTTTTGGCTTTTTCGACCGAGGACTTAAAAAACGGAGTGCGTGCAACATGAGAGTTCTCAAAACTATGGCGATCTTGGTCCTGCTGGGTGGACTTCTGAGTGTTCCTACGGGGGCCACTGCTCAGACCTGCTCGGATGTCAGCTCCATTCAGGGATTTGCCGATTTTATTGTCTATAAGTTGCAGAGTGGCCAACGGGGGCAGTTGCTCGCCTGTTTGGAGCGCTCCCTGAAGGATTCTGAGCGGAATTTCTCGAACACCCTCTCGTACAAGGGGATGCCTCTATCCGGCCATGTTCTGGAGATAACACGGGGTGAGGGATGGAGCGATCCCGCGCTTTTTAAGGACTTTCTAGACCTGTTGGGGGAGTTGGAAGCCAGACTCTCCCAACAGGATCAAAAATTTGCCGGCTTACGGGGGCGCCTGCTCAATATGCAGAGTAAAGCGGGGTTTACCGTGCTGCATTATAGCGCCGCACGCCGGCTCCCGGATCACGTCAAGTTCCTGTTGGATAGTGGGGAGGTCAACCCCCGTATCCAAGCAAGTGGGGGTGATAAACTCACCGCTGCGGAATTAGCCGGAAGAATACTCGAAACGTTCCGTGACGATCCAGAAGCCCGTAAAGTCAGTCAGGTCTTCGACGAATACCGCACCAACCAAGGCAGCCCAGCCTCTCAGTAGTTCAGTGCCGTGCCTCCCTTTTCTCCGGCGCCGCGCCGCAGCTTGGGGACGCTGTGTGGTTGGTGACGCTCCCTGCCCTAACCCTCCGTCTGGCGGCAGGGGCTGCATGTCCAGGTAGCGTGAGCTGAAGCCCAGGCTGAGGTGCTCATTTCTGTACAGGAGAAGATGTCATGCGCTGGTCAAATTGGATGAAGATCGTTCTGGTACTGGTGAGTTGCGTTGTCGGCGGAGCGGCTGCTGGCGCCGAGCAGGACAAACCGCTCTGGCAGTGGACGCCGGAGGAGATGAAAGAGCATGTGAAGACGGTCCGCAGCGGCCGCGATCTCACCCCCGAGCAGTGGCCCGAGGGCGCCAAGGTGGCGGTCAGCATCTCGTTTGACTTTGATACCGAGCCGGTCTGGCTCGGCTTTCAGGGCAACCGCAGTCCGTCGTATATGTCGCGCGGCGAGTATGGAGCGCGGGCCGGGCTGCCGCGTATCCTGAAGCTGCTCGACAAACACGACATTCCGGCCACGTTTTTTATCCCGGCGGCAACCATGGTCCTGCACCCGGCGGCGGTCCAGACCATCCTGGATCGCCCCCAGCACGAGATCGGCTTTCACTCCTACATCCATGAGAGCCCCCTGAGTCTGAGCGAAGACCAGGAGCGCGAGGTGTATGCCCGGGCCATGGACATTTTTGTCGAGACGGTGGGTAAGCGGCCGGTTGGCTTTCGGTCTGCGGCCTGGGATCTCACCCCGGCGACGATCAAGATCGTCAAAGACATGGGCTTTCTGTACGACAGCAGCATGATGGCCGACGACCGTCCCTACAGCCTGCTGGCTGACGGCCAGGAGTCCGGGCTGATTGAGCTGCCGGTCGAGTGGATTCTGGACGACTGGCCGTATTTTCAGCTCAGCTGGGGTAGCCAGCACGTCGGCTTACGCACCGCTGACGAGGTGTATTCGATCTGGGCCGCCGAGTTCGACGGCGCGTATGAAGAGGGCAGCCTGTACATGCTGGTCACCCATCCCCAGGTCATCGGCCATCGCTATCGGATGCAGATGCTGGAGCGGCTGGTGACCTACATGAAGAGCAAGCCGGGCGTGTGGTTTGCCACCCACGAGCAGATTGCCCGCTACGTGCAGGAGCAGGCGGCCGAACAGTAGCCCGCGCCGCTCGTCTCCTTGACAAACGGCGCGTGTCTGACATATGAGATTTTGGAATGAACACTCACTCAGCACACGCTTGGTTCAGCCGGAAAGGAACGCGCGAGTGAAAGGCCAGGTCCTGCGAAAAAAACGCCGCCAAACCTCCCAGGTGACAGACGAGAAGCGCCTGCTCGAAGGCAAGGAACGCATCGCGTCAGCGGCGGCAGCCCTCTTCCTGAGTAACGGCTATCACAACACCAGCGTTCGAGAAATTGCCCAGAAGGCGAGCCTCAGCGTTGGCTCTGTCTTCAACTACTTCACCAGCAAAGAAGAGATTCTGTTTTTCCTGTTCTCGCACAATCAGGAACGGACAGAGGTCGTTCTGCATGAGCAGCGGGCGGAGTATGAGCGGCTCAAGGAGCAGGGCGTCGATCCCAAGCAGCTGTTCCTGCTCGTCTATGAACGCTATGTGCGCCTCATTGACGAACTGCGCCGCGATGTGGTCCTGGGCTATCAGGAGATGAAGTCGCTGACCAGCGCCGAACGCGGGCGTCTGCTGGCGGGAGAAGAGCGTATCCAGAGTCTGCTTGAGGAAATCATCGCCTATGGGGTGGAGAAAAAGGCGTTTCCGGCCGGGGACGTTGACCTGAAGGCGCACTGCTTGCTCGTCCTCGCCCAGTCGTGGGCGGTGCGGCACTGGGCCTTGAAACGTTTCTCAAAAGTTGGGGACTACTTTCAGACGCTGCTGAAGCTGGCTTTGGGAATCTTGGAGAGCGACAGCGCCGCAGTCAACGAGATTCGAACGCTGGACGACACAGTCAATGGATTCGCCCAGAGCCTGCGGAGGGTATCTCCGTAGACGGGGCGGTGTCGTTTTTTGTAGGGGCAGGCCCCCGTGCCTGCCCGGTGCTGGGAGAGGAAGGCCCGCCGAGGCTTGGCTTGAGAGCGCAGTTCGGGGAGCCCCAGGAAAGACAAGGAGGGGAGGGCTCACCACGGTGAGCCCTCTTCCTGGGGGACACAGGAGACACACATGGCACAGCTAGATGGCAGTCAACTGATGGCCGAGGGACTCCACCAGGAGGGCGTGGATACGATCTTCTACATCATGGGCGGTCCCAATATCCTGCTGTCCATGCACGCCGAAAAGCTCGGGATTCGGCTGATCGATTGTCGGCACGAGCAGGCTGCGGCCATGGCCGCCCACGCCTACTCGCGGGTGACGGGCAAGGTCGGTGTGTGCATGGGCGCGGGCGGACCCGGTGCGGCGAATCTGTTGACGGGTATCTCGAACGCCTATCTCGACGCCTGTCCGGTCCTCGGACTTGGCGGCTCTTCGGCCGTGGCCTACTACGACACGGGCGATTTCCAGGAGTTTGACCAGCTGTCCATCTTCAAGCCCATCTGTAAATGGGCAGCCCGGGTGCATACCGCCAGCCGGGCCAAGGAGTATGTCCATATGGCCATGATCCGGGCGCGTCAGGGCCAGCCGGGACCGGTCTACCTGGATATGCCGGGGGATATGCTGGTTCAGAAGGTGGATGCGGAAAAGGTCTGGCCGCTGCCGGCCATCCAGGACCGGTCGGTGCCGTCGGCCGACAGCCCGTCCATCGAACGCGCGGTAGACATGCTGGCCGCAGCCAAGAATCCGCTGCTGGTGACGGGCAGCGGGATCTTCTGGTCCGGGGCCGGAGAGCACATGCGCCGCTTTGTCGAAACCACCGGCATCCCGTTTTTTACCACGCCCCAGGGACGCGGGGTGGTCCCCGACGATCATCCCCAGTCGATGCTCGGCGCCCGGTCTTTTGCCTTTAAGAATGCCGATGTCGTCCTGGTGGTGGGCACCCGCTTCAACTTTGTCATCGGCCAGGGCAAGGCGCCGCGTTTCTCTCCCGACGCCAAGTTCATCCAGGTCGATGTCAACCATGAGGAGATCGGCCGGGTGCGGAGTGTGGATCTGGGTATTGTCGGGGACGCCAAGGCGGTCTTTGAGCAGCTGACCCAGGCGGGCGAGGAACGGCTGTCGTTTGGCGACTCGGCCTGGCTGCAACAGCTGGGGGCCAAGGATCGCGAGAATCGCGAGAAGATGAGTCCGCTGCTGAACTCCGACCAAAGCCCGACCCATCCCCTGCGTTTATGCAAGGAGATTCGGGATTTCATTCCCCGGGATGGGATTCTGGCCGTTGACGGTCATGAGATCATGAATATGTCCCGGCAGTCCATTCCGTCCTTCACGCCCGGGGCGCGCATCAACCCCGGCCCCAACGGTTGCATGGGCGTGGGCCTGCCCTTTGGAGTGGGAGCCAAAGCCGCCGCCCCGGACCGCACGGTGGTGGTCCTGCACGGCGACGGCTCGCTGGGCCTGAACCTGATGGAGCTGGATACTGCGGTGCGACACGAGCTGCCGGTCCTGGTTCTGGTCAGCAATAACGGCGGCTGGACGGCCCGCGCTAACATCCATGTGCCGGGCCGTGAATTGGGCCATACGCGCTACGACATTGTCGCCCAGGGGCTGGGCGCCTACGGTGAGCTGGTCGAGCACCCCCAGGACATCCGTCCGGCCATAGACCGGGCGGTCAAGGAAATGGAAAGCGGCCGGCCGGCGCTGCTGAATGTCATTACCGAGCCGACCGCGCGGGCTCAGACCGTACCGTTTGCCAATTATGCGGGCGAGTCGGCGGGCACCTCGCTGATGTAGGCTGCGCGGGGCGAGCAAGCCGGAACGAAGACCATGCCTGGATTCCTGTTTGATGTGAAAGTCCTGGAACTTGCCGATGAGAAGGGTGAGTTCTGCGGGAAGCTGCTGGCCGGGGCCGGCGCCGAGGTGCTGAAGGTCGAGCCCCC
Organism: Candidatus Binatota bacterium; assembly: GCA_011523265.1. Taxonomy (GTDB): domain Bacteria; phylum Desulfobacterota; class Binatia; order Bin18; family Bin18; genus Bin18. The sequence goes on along the minus strand of WTHD01000409.1, from coordinate 1,186 downwards.
GGGCGGGAACGCGACCCGCTCGCTGGGTCCCTTCTACCACGACGAGGACGACCCCGAACGGAGCCTGTACTTCTGGCATTACAACTTTGGCAAGCGGGGCGTTACGCTTGACATTCACACCCCCGAGGGCACCGCGCTGCTCAAAAAGCTGATCGCCGAGTGCGATGTTCTGCTCGACGCTCTGCCGCTCGACACGCTGGAAAAGCTGGGCCTGGACTGGGACGCCCTCCAGCAGCTCAATCCCCGCCTGATCTATACCTGCGTCACCCCGTTTGGCCGCAGCGGTCCGTGGCGTGACTACAAGGCCAACGATCTGGTGCACCTGGCGCTGGGCGGGCCGATGATGTGTTGCGGCTACGATCCCAAGGCGGACGGCAGCTATGACACGCCGCCGATCGCGCCCCAGATGTGGCACGCCTATCACATCACCGGCAACCAGACGTTTATTGCCATTGTCGGCGCCCTGATCGGTCGTGAAACGCACGGCAATGGAGACATGATCGAGATGGCGGTCCATCAGGCGGTGAGCGTGTGCACCGAGGTCGACGTGCCGAACTGGATCTATAATCAGGCCGCGTGTTACCGCCAGACCGGTCGCCACGCCCAGCCGGCCGTTGGCCCGGATGTCCAGTTTCCGACCCGAGACGGACGCTACTCCATTATTCTGCCCAACCCGTTCCCGGGCGGCTACGAGACCCTGGTCGATTTTCTGGATGGCAAGGGCCAGGCCGCCGACCTGAAGAGCGAGGCATATCAGGACGCCGCGAACCGCCGCGGCCGCGCCTTTGCCGAGCATTTTGCCGAGGTGCAGGCCGGCTGTGTGGCGGCGTTCGGCATGGAGGAGATCTGGCGCGACGCCCAGTCGCTCGGTATTCCGTGGTCGCCGATTCGGAAACCCGAGGAGAATCTCGACGACCGGCAGTGGCAGATGCGCAAAACCTTCTGTGAGGTGGATCATCCCGAGCTGGACGAGAGCCTGACCTATGTCGGCGCCCCCATGCTGCCCCACGAGGTCGAGTGGCGCACCGGGCCGCGTGCCCCGCTGATCGGCGAGCACAACGACGAGGTGTATGCCGGGCAGCTCGGACTCGACGCGGACGAACTCGTGCGCTTACGGGAACGCAAGATCATTTAAGGACGAGAGGACAAACGGTGAGACCCTTAGAAGGTGTACGCGTGGCCGATC
>WTHD01000059.1 GCA_011523265.1 Candidatus Binatota bacterium | reverse complement strand
GAGGGAGTGGCAGAGGGGCGGATCAGCGAGGCCGAGTTTGCCGCTTGGTTCCGGCAACACCTCAGGGATTAAGTGAAGACACGAGACAAAGCGAACTCCCCGCACCCCAAGGCCGGCGGATTCGAGACCAGGAAGGCTGCGGTAAAAAAAGGTTGGCACCTGCTGGTGCGAACCCGAGCGCAAGGGCGACTCCGACGGCTGCGCGGAAAGCTGCGCTGGGAGGGCTCGCTTGACGCAATGCGGCGTGACCGATGATCTAAGGAATAGATTTCACTGTCATGAATCAGGCTCAACTTACAGGCATATTCTCTGAGAAACCACAGAGCTTTGCATGGTTTCTTGGTGCCGGTGCATCAAGAACAGCTGGCCTACCTACTGCCGCTGACATCATATGGGATTTGAAACGTCGCCATTACTGCCGCGAAGAAAATCAGGACATATCTCGACAGGACATCCAGAATGAAGCGGTGAAAGCTCGTATTCAGAGCTACATGGACTCTCACGGATTCCCTGCGCTGTGGGCCGACGATGAGTATACGACCTACTTTCAGAAGATTTTCGGCGACGACAGAGAGCGTCAGCGCAGATACCTCAAGGCTATGTTGTCCGAAGAGAAGGTATCGCTGTCAGTTGGCAGCCGAGTTTTTGGTGCGCTCATGGTGGCTGGATATTGTCGAGTTGCATTCACCACTAACTTCGACAGTGTCGTTGAGAAAGCTGTTGCCGAAATGGGCGGTCAATCACTCGCCGCCTATCATCTTGAGGGCGCTCACGCCGCCAACAACGCCCTTAACAACGAAGAGTATCCTCTCTACTGCAAGCTTCACGGAGATTTTCGGTACGACAGTTTGAAGAACCTTTCGCAAGATCTGGTACGGCAGAATGAGTACCTTTCACACTGTCTCATCAATGCAGGTAGCCGGTTTGGCTTTATTGTTGCTGGATACAGCGGGCGTGATGAAAGTGTAATCAAGTTGTTCCGACGAGTCTTAGAATCACCCAATCCGTTTCCGCACGGATTGTACTGGACCGGTATCAAAGGTTCAGATCTCCATCCCGCTGTTTCAGATCTCCTTGACCAAGCGCGTAGCAAACGTGTCGATGCGCAGCATATTGAAATAGAAACGTTCGACGCGCTCATGCTGCGGCTGTGGCGGAATATTGAAGGAAAGCCGCAAGAGTTGGACGCCAAAGTACGGAGATCGAGCTTCTCTTCAGTTGATATCGCTTTGCCGAATCCGGGTCACAAAAGGCCGTTACTCCGGATGAATGGTCTTCCGCTTTTGTCCGTTCCGACGCAGTGTCTTGCCCTCTCGTTCAAGCGGCAGAAACAATGGGATGAACTGCGGCGGGCAACGCGAGATTCCGCAGGCAGTCTTGTTTTCACCAAATCAGACAGCGTTTGGTGTTGGGGTTCCAAAAAGCAGGTGCGCGACAGCTTCGGTGCCGATCTCACGTCAATCGCGGTTCGCGATCTGCCCACTAATATCCGCGCAGCTGAAAACCTACACGTCAAAGGGTTCATCGAAGAAGCGCTTTGTCTCGCTCTCGTACGGGGACGATCACTTCTGTCATGGGCACGTCGCTCATCATCATATCTCATAGTCGATACACATGCTGAAGACGCTTCCGATCTTGCCCCTCTGCTTCAGGTTGTTGGAAAGATATCGGGAATCGTGCCTGGGCTGTTCACCCACGCGACAGCCAGCCATCGCCAGCGGGAGCAGGTTCGATGGGCGGAGGCGCTTCGCCTATCAGTCGATCAGAAGAATGGGCAGCTCTGGATGGTGATCGATCCCGATATCTGGATTTGGCCACCTGGCGCCCGCGAGATTGCGACTGAGTTCTCGACCAATCGCCGGGCCGACCGATTCAACAAAAGGTACAACGCCTTGCTAGATGCCTGGGTACGTGTGGTGCTGGGGACCAACGAACGCAACACTCAGGTCACGGTATCGCTATTTGAGGGCGGAAGCGAAGCGGAGAATCCCTCTTTCCGTATCGGTAGTCGCACCGCCTTCGCACGGAGACTTTCATCATGAGCGGCAACGTCGGAGAACTCTCAGGGTACACAACGTTGCCCGAACCCAACCTATTGTTTGCAGAAAACCGCACTGGAAAGCATCCGCTTCTTGGCTTGATCAAGCACGGCCCCTACGGTCTAAAATTAGGAGCTCCTGCCACCTTGCGCTTTGCTCTTCTTGCCCCTTCCAACGACTTGCCAAAGCTTGCCGGACTGGTGGAGGAGCTCAAGAGTTCGGCGGAACCTCGCGAGGCCACCAATTACTATCCCGAATATCCTGGCTTCCAGAAGGTGTTCCGCATTCCTATCGCTGATCAAGATGACCGGCTGGTCACAGCATTCCCCGATCATCTTGAAACTCATGCACGAGCTGGGGCGAAAGCCGATCTGGCAAAAGACTTGTTCCAGTGCCTTGCACATCTTAATGCGCTGCGGAGCAGTTTTGATATCGCGCTCGTTTATCTTCCAGAGAGTTGGGCAAATTGCTTCGAGGGAGAAAATTTCAATTTTCGTGACTACCTAAAAGCGTATTGCGCGCCGTCAAACATACCGATCCAGATTATCCGCAAGGCCAGCTTCACGCGCACCTGCCGCGCCAACGTGATGTGGGGACTCAGTGTTGCAGTATACGCCAAAGCAGGCGGTATACCCTGGAAGCTTACCGGCCTCAATGGAGATGAGGCATTTGTCGGTATTAGCTACGCAATGAAAACTGATCGGAGTGGCAATCAGTATACGACCTGTTGCAGTCAGGTCTTCGACCCTGATGGGACGGGCTTCCGCTTTGTTGCCTATGACGCGACGGAATTCACGCAGGACCGAAAGAAAAACCCCTATCTCTCATACTACGAGATGCAGTCAGTTT
>WTHD01000247.1 GCA_011523265.1 Candidatus Binatota bacterium | reverse complement strand
GTCTGGTACGAATTGAATAAAATACTCACCGTCCAAATCTCCCTGACGGTCTCTTGGACACGGCAATGGCGGTGGCTCGAGCAGTGGCGCGCCTTCTGATCCCTGCGGTATGGGATACTCTCGGATCAACTCGTCGCAGACATCCTCAAGATAGATGGTGCCGGTCATCTCCAGGTGTTGGGTCGCCTCATTCCACTCAAACCACGTCGTCTCACCCGGCTGTGGGAAATTCGGCACCCGGACCCGAACCCTCGCATCAGTCAAAAACTCCTCCCCGACAGTCGCCACTGTGAATGCGGCTCTGTCAAACTCGACGCCATCATCGTAGGCCACCGCAACGTGTTGCCCGTCGAGGAGGAGCGCCCAGTTGAAGATGGCCAGAAAGCCGTTGTCCGTATCTCCGCAGGTGCTGCGGGTATCGCCCCGCTCACTGCCATACACCATTTGTACGGGGATGCCCCCGTCGAGTCTGACGGTAATGTCTCCCTCGGCCTCACACTTCCAGCCCGAGATCACCCCAATGCCCGACAAGGTGTCGCCCTTGCCCGGTATTTCGAGAGTCGCCGCGCGAGCCAGCGATGAAGCCAGGAAAACCATACCAAGACACAGGTGAAGCCACAAAAAGGCGGTCTTTCGGTGTTTGGTATCTGTAGCCATTTCCTCTCCTGTTGAGTTGAACTGACTGGACCTTGGTATCTGACCTGGGAGCGGAATACAAATCATCAGGACTACTGCGTTGGAAGCGGGTGAATGATGAGATCGCCCGTACAGCCTGCCGTATCCTGCCATCGGCTTGGGCAAAAGATGCCGTCCAGGTCAGACAGGCTCCCGGTGAAATAGCCCAGATAGCTGTCGTCCAGCGACCATTGTCCGACGAGAAGACTGCCGTTTGCTTTTTCGCAGACCTCGCCGGAAAACCTGAAGACTCCGTGGGAAGGGGCGTCGACAGAAACGGAGAATCCTCCCTCCTGTATTTCCACTTGGACAGTCCCTCTGGGCGACGTACAGGATACAGGCAATTCGCCGATGGGGTCGGGTCTGAATTGGATCAGATACCTGTCTCCCTGATAACTCGTTGCATCTTTCGGACATGGCAGGGGTGGTGGCGGGAGCAGTGGCGTTGGAGCTTGTGGCCCGAGAGGCACCTTCAGCCCTTCGCACGCGTCCCGGAAATCCACCTGGGACAGGGAGAGGAGTTCCAGGTGCTGGGTGCTTGTGTTCCACACAAAGTCCGCCTTCTCACCGAGCGACGGGAAATCCAGGATCGTGAACGGGCCGGGATCTGCGTCTTCGACAAACTCCTCCCCGAAGGTCGCCACCCTGACCGTGCTGCTGTCAAACTTCACGCCGTTATCCAGGGCCGCGACGGTGTATGTTCCGTCGCCCAGCAGGCCCCAGTTGAAGTAGGTCACAAAGCCGTTATCCGTGTCTCCGCATGTCTCTTCAGTGTCCTCACGGGGCAGCCCGTACAGCGTGGGAAGGGGATTTCCATCATCGACGCGGACCGTGATCGCCCCCTCCACCTCGCACTTCCAGCCCGAGATGACCCCGATACCGGACAGCGTGTCCCCGTCGCCAGGGATTTCCAGATTATGTTTCAGGATGTCCTCAGGCTGCTCGGGTCGCTCAGACTGGGCTACAGCCAGCGACGGGGCGAGGATGAGGAGCCCAAAGCAAAGCCGAACCAGGAAAGACATCAGCATCTCTTCACAGTGCGCTGCAATCGGCGCTCTCCGGTTTGAGGCAGCCCTACTACGGAAGCCGGTCAATAGTCCAACTGTTATCCGCATTCTTGGTGGCAGCAGCATTCGCAATACTTATAGCCGCGTTGAGAGCATCATCGGTATCAAAACACCCATCCAGTATGCCGGTTTCGTCTATACATGCCTGTCCGTCTGCATTGACAGAAAAAGTAAAGTCGATGCCGAGTATGGAGCCGCTGCACATCGCTCCCGGCTGCACAATCAGGTCAACCTTGCACGTTCCAAGGTTAACGAATGAATCGACCGGCTCAGGCACTGGAAGGCTGTCAATCGTCCAACTCCCGTCGTCATTCCTGGTGACAGAAACGCCGATATCCTCCAGAATGCCCGGCAGGCTGACCGCGTGACATCCATCAATTGCCGTGACACCGGTGCCGGCTATGCACGCCTGTCCGTCTGCATCAACGGTAAAAGTATAATTGATATCGGAACCGGCGATGGTGAGGGAGCCACTGCACATTTCTTCCGTGCCCACGGTGAGCTCCTCTACACAGGGGCCCAGGTCGGTGGCTGCCGTCCACATGACCATCTCCAGATGTTGGGTGCTCTGATTCCACTCAAACGTGGTGGTCTCGCCAGGCTCAGGGAAATTCGGGACTACGACGCGGGCCTCCGCTTCCTTCAGATAATCCCTGTCGGCATCATCGTTCCTCCCAGCTTTTGTCACCGTGAAGGAATGCTCCGCACCAAACGGCACGTCGTCATCGTAGGCTTGGGCGGTATATGCTCCGCTGCCGAGGTTTGCCCAGTTATAGATCGCTACAAAGCCGTTGTTCGTATCCCCGCACGCTCCACTGGTATCGCCCCGCTCGCTGCGATACACCATCGGAACGGTCTCCACCGCATTGCCATCAGCGTCGGAGAGTTTGACCGTGATGTCCCCGGCCTCACATTTCCAGCCGCGGATCAGCCCAAGCCCTGACAGCTTATCGCCGTTGCCAGGAGTCTCAAGAACTTCCGCATGAACAAGCGAGGGTGCCAAGAGAAATAGCCCAAGACATAGGCGGAGCCAGAAAAACATGTGAACCTCCTCAGGTCGGCCTCAGTTTCTTGTCGGCATCTTGTATCTTCTCCGCAGGAGGGGGGCAAGTCCTGAACGCGCCAGAGGCAGGCCAGCCATCACCACCTTG
>WTHD01000160.1 GCA_011523265.1 Candidatus Binatota bacterium | reverse complement strand
ACCAGGAAGAGGTCCCGAGCCGAATCGTTTCCGGCAGGGAGGCGGCCAGCGCCTCCACGTCCGGTAGGAGGGGGGCGGGATTGACCTGCTGTGTTCGCCCGGCTGGTGCTTCGGAAGAAGAGGGCGGGATGAATAAATGCAGTTGCTCACCCTCGACCGGTCGTTTGTCTGCTCTGGCCATGGGGACTTATGGTAGCAGGTGAGGCGTGGAAGGGAGAGGACGGCGATTGGCATCGGTCAAGCCGCAGGCTTTACGTCCGGGCCGTCATGCCGCCATCAACCATATACACGCCACCGCTACAGTAGGAGCTTTCGTCACTGGCCAGAAAGAGCATGATCCGGGCGACCTCTACGGGGTCGGCGTAGCGTTGCAGCGGCACCATAGCTGACACCATCTCCTTGGCCCGCCCCGGATCGTCGGGCTCAAAGCCCTTTTCCAGGGAACGCATCATCCGGGTATCCACCGGGGCCGGGTTGACCGTATTGACCCGAATCTTCTTGTCCGCCATTTCCAGGGCCGCGGTGCGCATCAACCCAATCACGGCGTGTTTGCTGGCAATATAGGCCGACATCCCGGCCGCGCCGCGCACGCCGGCAACCGAAGAGGTGATCACAATGCTGCCGCCGCCCCGTTTGGCAATCTCCGGCGCGGCGTACTTGAGCCCTAACCACACGCCGCGTACATTGACGGCCATGACCTGATCAAACGTGTCAACCGCGTAGTCGGTAATCGGCTTGACATCGCCTTCAATGCCGGCGTTGGCCAGCAGGATATCGACCCCGCCGAACTGCTCGACCGCGGCCTGAATATACTGCTGCGTCTGGTCGGGCTGGGTCACATCGGCGGCGCAATAGCGCACCGCATCGCTCCCAATGGTCTGGGCCGCTTCTTTGAGTGCGTTCTCGTGCAAATCAACCAACAGGACTTTCGCGCCTTCCTGGGCGAACAGCCTGCCGGCCTGGAGACCGATTCCGCCCGCGCCTCCGGTGATGATGGCAACTTTGTTGTCTAAACGTCCCATGCGGTTCCTCCTGATGTCTCTCTTTTCGTGGGCCTCGTCTTATGGGGTTTCGCGCGCCTTGGCAAGGGAAAGGCGGATGCGCTATCTCTCGAATCAAAAGGAGGACGTATGCCTGTCCAAGCACCAACACTGGAAGAGATCGTCGATATTGCCGAAGGCTATGGTCTGAGCTTGACCGACGCCGATGCGGAGTCGTTTCAAGACCTGATGAACGGGATAATGAAATCCTACGCGCGTCTGGACGCCCTGACCGAACCCACCCTGCCGGTCAAATATCCCCGCACCCCCGGCTTCCGGCCGCAACCGGAGGACAACCCGTACAATGCCTGGTACTGGAAAACCGAGATTGCCGGCGCGCCGTCCGGGCCGTTGGCGGGAAAAACCCTGGCGATTAAGGACAACGTCTGTGTGGCCGGCGTACCCATGATGAACGGCAGCAGCGTGCTGGAGGGCTACACCCCGGAGATCGATGCCACCATCGTCACCCGGATTCTGGATGCCGGTGGCACGATTCTCGGAAAAGCGGTGTGTGAGCATTTCTGTTGGTCAGGGGGAAGCCACACCAGCGATACAGGACCGGTACAAAATCCGCACGACCAGAGCCGCATGTCCGGTGGCTCCTCCAGCGGGAGCGCCGCGCTGGTGGCCGCTGGTCTTGTGGACATGGCGATTGGCGGCGATCAGGGCGGCTCGATTCGGATGCCGAGTTGCTGGTCTGGGATTTATGGCCTGAAGCCAACGTATGGATTGGTTCCCTACACCGGAATTGCTCCCATCGAACTCACCATAGACCATGCCGGACCCATGGCGCGCAGTGCGGCAGACGCGGCCCTGTTGCTGGAGGTGATTGCCGGGCCGGACGGTCTCGACCCGCGCCAGCAGGCCGCTCTGCAAGGCAAAGCGTATACGCAAGCCCTGTCCGGAAAAATCGATGGTCTGCGTCTCGGGATTGTCCAGGAGGGTTTTGGCTGGGAGGACGTGTCTGAGGCGGATGTGGATGAGAGTGTAGAACAATCCGCCCATGCGTTTGGGAAACTCGGCGCTCGTATCGAAACCGTTTCCATACCATGGCACCGCCACGGCCGAGACATCCTCTTTGCCATATTTCAAGAGGGCGCAACCGTGCTGATGGTGCATGGCAACGGCATGGGCACGAACTGGAAAGGCCACTACACGACAAGTTTGATTGATGCCATGGCCCGCGGTCTCCTGACGAAACCGGACGATTTATCAGAGAACGTCAAACTGACCATGTTGGCCGGCCAGTATATGCAGGAGCGCTACCACGGACGCTATTATGCCAAAGCCCAAAATCTGGCCCGTTCTTTATCTGCGGCCTACGATGCCGCTTTAGAGGAGTGCGATCTCTTAGTCATGCCTACGCTCCCGTTCATGGCCCCCAAGATTCCACCCGCGGATGTGAGCCGGGAAGAGTGTGTGCAACTGGCGTTTGATCACCTGGTTAACACCTCCCCGTTTGACGCCACCGGCCATCCGGCCATGAACGTGCCCTGCGGTCTGTCGAACGGCCTGCCGGTCGGCATGATGCTGATCGGACGCCGAGGCGACGACGCCACGGTCCTGCGGGCGGCAGATGCGTTTCAGCGCGAGATATTCGATGCCCCACGGCCACCTGCCAGGTAGGAGGGGCAGGGGGAACGAGTGGACGGGAGGGATTGCTGTCATCTGACTAGAGCAAGATTCCCTAGTAGAGATTGAACCCGTCTACATAGACGAATGTGCACATTGATGCCCATCGAATAATAAAGCAAGGGCCTCCGAAGAGGCCCCGCGCCCCGCGGTCGAAACCGCAAGGGGTGTTGCCGATAGTCTAGTCACATCGACGACCAGGATCAAGTCGGTCTTATTCGACATGGAGGATGACATTCCCCTCTCCCTGGTCAGGGAGAGGGCTAGGGCGCCTTACACCACAGCGTTTAGGGGACGGCGGGATTCAGTATTTTCGCTAACCTGAAGAACCATACAATGTTCCCTATCCTTCACAAAAACTCTAAGCATTTGGCACAATATCCGTCGGTGTTTTCAGATGCGCGCTAAGGTCTCCCACTAGGTTGTAGCGTATGTATCGCTTTTTGAAACGCCAGGTCCCATCACCTCTTTCGAATTCATCGAAATAGTGGCCGGAGAAAATTGCCTGTAAAGGGAAGTCGTCGGTTTGCTGGAACACTGTTACGTAGCACTGGCTCTTGGCTGTCCCGGATTCTTCGTCAATCATGAGATCTACGTTTGTTGTCACGTGCTTTGTTCGCGGCGTCCCATCTTCATAAATGCGAACATTCGAGAGTGCCTCTAGAACCTGTTGTTTGCCGACGAATAATTCCGTCCCTTCCACGCCCCATTCGCCATGCTCGAACAACCCAGCGAATCCATCTAGGTCTCCCGTATCTATCGTGAATCCATACGTGTTCATGAGATGTAGGATTTCTTCGCGAGATGTCATGGCAATACTCCTCATAGGAATGATCGTGACCGTAGAAATCGACGTAGGAGAAAGTATACCGCAAACCTGGAAGCGTGTAGACTGACTCCCTACGATCGGAGGTAGCTAACGTTCTGTTGGTCAGGTGTGGAGCCGCCTCGCCGAGTCGTTCTAATTTCCTAAGGAGCGCAACGGTAGCCCTGACTTACTGCCCCTACGAGGCCGTTCCCTCAGACCGCAGCAAAGAAATCATCAACCAACACAGGGCGGTGAAAGCGGCACTGATGAAGACCAGGGGGACAAAGCCGGTCTGGTCGTACAGCCAGCCGCCCAGCACCTGAGAGCCGCTTCGACCCAGGTTCAGGGCGGACATCAGGAGCGCGAATACCGTTCCCTCAACGCGAGCCGGGCAGGAGCGGGCCGCAAGATCGAGCACGGCCAGATGCGTAATCTGCGAAATCAGGCCGTAGCCGAGAAAAATGATGACCGCGGACCGAGGTCCGGTTAAGCCCAGGAAACTGAGCGTAGACAGAACGCCGAGCGTTACCGCGATATAGAGGAGGCGGCGGAGGGAAACGTTCCGAAAAAAGAAAAAGAAGATGATCGCCCCAAGCATGCCGGCCGCGTTTGCCAGCGCGCCGAGGGTGCCGATGTAGATTTTTGAAAATTGGAGAATATCTCGCTCGTAGTATAAGAGCGGCGTGCCGAACAGCGGGCTGAAATTCCACACAAACAGAAAGCCGGCCACGATCCAGACCGCACGCGACCGGGCGGCTGTTCTGAGCGCGTGCGCCGTCTCTCGCACCTGCGCCTGTCCCAATGAATGTGGCGCTTCCCGCACAAAGCAGAGGGTTGCCAGCAGGGTGGCGAGCGGAAAGAACCCACACACGAAAAAAGCGGTGTGCGGAGTGGCATACTCCGAGAGATAGCCGCCACCCAGATGGGCGAGGGTCAAGGCCAGGCCCATTGCCGCCCATTGAATCGATTGAAAACTCCCGGTGAGACCGAGGGGCCGTCCGGTCTCCACCATGAGCGCGTCGGCCATGACGTCGGCAAAGGCCAGGGTAAACGAACATGCCATGAGCAGCACGAGGACGGTGGTATAGGCCGCCGGCGCAACGGCCAGGGCCAGCCAGCTTGCCAGCCCCAAGGCGCTCATCAACACGAGATACCCCTTGCGCCGCGAGCCGCCCAACGGCAGGAAGTCGGACACGAGGCCGTAGACTGGCTTGATGGTCCACCCCAGGCCAACCATGGCCCAGACAACGCCGGCCTGAGCGGCACTCAGGCTGAGGTCTTCTTTGAGCAGATATTGAATCGGTTGATAGGGCAGACCGGTTGAGAGATCGATTGTGCCCTGAACAAAATAGAGCGCCGCGAAGAACAGCGCAGAACGCCGCACCCCTTCACGGCGGAAAGGGTGGATTGCGTGCCGGAATGAATGGGAGGGGGAGGCGATGGGTTACTGTCTCCTTTAGGGATCAGGTTTCCACACTGCCTGGGAGAGCGGCCATCTTGGCCGCTTGCGGGCTGGAAGCCCGCACTCCTGGCCCCCTGTCGCGGACCGGAACGGCGCAGGGGAGCGAGGGGCCGCCGAGTAATGTAATGTGCATCACCCCTCCCAAGAGGGAACAGGATGAAAAGTCCTCACACCGACGCACTCGGCCGCGCCTTCATGGCATCGTACCAGCGGACGAGATTGTTCCAGGCCGGGTCGAGCTGAAACGTGCCGCCATGATGCGCGGTCTCCAAGCCGATAAACAGCATGATATCGGCAATTGAGAAATTCCCGGCCAGCCAGTCCTTGCCTTCCAGGCCGTCGTTGACCAGCGGCAGGCGGTGTATCAGGACGCGGCGGGCCTGGTCGGACACGTCGCCCTTGGACAGCACCATGCGCGAGGCCGTCAGATACACCCCGATCTCACAGCGCCGCTCCCAGGAACGCACCAGCGCTCGGCTGACGGGGTCGGTGCCGATCAGGGGCGGGTCGGGATAGAGTTCCTCCAGATACTCCATAATCGGCAGCGTTTCGATCAGGACCGTGCCGTCATCGAGTTCCAGGATGGGGACACCGGCAAACGGATTCTTGGCCAGAAACTCCGGCGTCTTCTGCTCGCCGGCGTAGAGGTCGATTTCCTTGATCGGAATGTCCAGGTTTTTTTCGGCCAGATAGATACGCACCTTGCGCGGGTTGGGCGCACGTTTTGTGTCGAGATAGAGCAGCATGGAGTCCTCCTTAAAACTCGGTCGATTCTTCTTTCCGGGTGTGAGTAATCCGGACCGTGGGCGTCCAGGTCCGCTGGCGTCGGGCAAGACGGCTCTCCGGTGTCTCCCCGTCAAAATTGGTCACGCGGGTGGTGAAACTGGCCGGGTCGATACGCTCAAACGTATGGACGTTGACCACGGCATAATCACGCTCGGCGATCCGGCTCACCGCAAAGGTGAGCACTCCACAATGGGTACAGACGTAGAAGTCAGCTGTCTCATGGCCAAAGCGATAGGTGGGAACGCGCGCGGTATCTGTGAGAGTTGCGTGGAGTTCCGCTTGGGGGTGGGACGTGTAGGTGCCCCGGTGCTTCATGCAGAAGCTGCAACTGCACGCCCGAACAGGAATCTCCGCGATATCGAGCGGCCACAGGAATTCGTACCGGACCGTCCCGCAGTGGCACCCGCCCTCAATTCGTTGCATGCTGACTCCTTGTCCGTCCCCGGAACGCTTGCTATGCTCGCCGCCTTGAGCAATACCGCAATCATAGAGGAGAAGATATATGGCAGCCACACCCTCCACCCGCCGTTTTGACGACCGCAATATCCGGTGGCAAGCGTTGGGAGATTTTGAACACCTCGAGGTCACCCTGCTCGATGTGGATGAAGAGAATAATATCGTGGACCTGATGGTCAAATTCGCGCCAAACGAGAAGATCTTTCTGCACCGTCATCTGGCCCTGACCAACACCTTGGTCGTGGATGGCGAGCATATTATCTACGAAGCCGATGGGAGCGCGGTCAAAGATGTGCGCCCGGTCGGAAAATATACCTCCAGTCCCGCCGGGGACGCGCATCTCGAAGGGGGTGGCGCCGACGGGGCGATCGTGCACTACAGCGTGCGCGGCGACAGCGATGCCCTGTTCGACGTCCTGAACGATGATATGAGCGTGGCTGCGACGCTGCGCACCGCCGACTTTAAGGCCGTGCTTGAGGAGCAAAAACAGGCTGCCTGATATCGCCATGACACCGCCCGTCAGTACCTATGCGGATGATCTAGCGGAAAAAGAAGGGGAGTGGTGGACGTCCTGATTCCGTGCCCGTCGCAACGGGACCGCAACGCCCTGGCCGGCATGTCTGAGCATCGGTTTCATCTGCTCGATGCGCCGCTCAATCCACGCACCCCCTCCCCGGAATTGGACCTGTTGGCGTATACCGACCAGTGTCGCGATTATATCAAGGCCCACTCCATTGACGCCGTTTTCTATTCCCGCGACGTGGCCGATATTGTGGCTGCGGTCTTATGCGAGGAGTTTGGGTTTCCGGGACCAAGCGTGGAGTCTGTCTTTGTCTGCCTCCACAAATACTACGGTCGTCAGTATGAACCCCATCCGGTCCGCTGTGAGCCCATCGACCTGACGGACGAGCAGCCGGCGGTTACGCGCTACCCGTGTTATCTCAAACCGCCCTGGCTGAACCTCGGAATTCTGGGCTTTAAGCTCGACTCGGCCGATGACCTCCAGCGGGCACTGGCGATTGCCCGCCGCGAATATCCGGCCTGGTCGCCGCTCTATCTGCCGTTTTTTGAGCGCTATATCGACTGCGAGAAGTTCCCACTGGCCAACCGAGAAATCATGCTGGTCGAAGACTTTGTTGACGGGCCGCAGGTGACGGTCGAGGGCTGGGTCGCCGATACGCGGCCAGCGCTCTGGGCGATTACGGATACCAATACCTATCCGGGCACCCGGATCATCGACAATTTTTCGCTGCCGTCCCGGCATCCGGCCCACATCCAGGAATTGCTGGCTCAGCAGGCCCTGGAAGCGATCGGCAATATCGGTCTGGACAACGGCTTCTTCAACATCGAGTTCTGGTGTCATGACGATGCGGTTACCCTGACGGAGGTCAACGGCCGGGCGGCCACCTGTTTCTATAATCTGTATCGTCGCTGCCTCGGGGCCTGTGTGTACGAAGCCGGACTGACGCTGGCCGGTGGGCAGCCGCCCCAGCCCCCGCTAGTGCCAACTGATATCGTGGGCGGCCAGTTCAATTTCATCACGTTTGGTGAAGATCTGGCTGAGAATCTGTTCGATTTTACGCAGGTGCGGGAAGTGGGCGAGCTGACGATCTATGTCGAGCCGGGACAGGAAATTCGTCCGGTGAGCGAGTTTGGGGTCGTGCTGGCCCAAATCGATTTGTTCGGCCCCAGCTATGCGGCGATTCATGCGGAAGCCGAAGCGTTACGCCGCCGGCTGCTGAAACAGCCGGCCCATTCGCCGTGGTAAGTGCGTCAACCCAAGGGTCTGGACCAAGGGTATGTGTCGTTTTGTCGTATATCGTGGAAAGCCGGTCCCGCTCGCCGAGGTCATCAGCGCGCCTGAGCACTCCCTGATAGAGCAGAGTTACCAGCCCAAGGAGATGACCGCCGGAACGGTCAATGTGGATGGGTTTGGGGTCGGGTGGTATAACCGTGCGCTTGACCCCACGCCGTGTGTCTACACCAATATCGTCCCGATCTGGAATGATCGTAATCTGCCCGGCTTGAGCCGTCATATTGTTTCGGATTGCATTGTCGCCAACGTCCGTAGCGCCACACCCGGTTTCGGACTCGATCAGAGCAACTGTCAGCCGTTTGCCTACGATCGTCTGTCGTTCATGCATAACGGCTTTATTGAAAAGTCCCGCGACGGCCTGTTGCGCAAAATACGCGAGGCCCTCCACGATGAGTACTATCGCCTCATTCGGGGCTCGACTGATTCTGAACACATCTTTGCTCTTCTTCTGAACTTTTTGCACGGTCAGGAGCAGACGCCGCAGGCATATGCGACCGCCATTCAGCACACGGTTGACCAGTTGTTGGCCTGGACGCGCGGACAGGCGGTTCATATGGGGCTGAATCTGGTGCTGTGCGACGGGGTGCATGTGGTCGCCCTCCGCTTTGCGAATACCTCGCCAGCGCCGTCGCTGTATTACTTGTGCAACGGGGCGGATTTCTCCGACTCGGTGGTCATCGCGTCGGAAAAACTCTCTGCCGACCCGGCCTGGCAAGTAGTCCCGGAGAGCCATATTGTAATTTGCCGGAACGCCATGGATGTTGATCTTATCGCCCTCGACGGCCAGGAGGCGGCATGATTGATATTGCGGACTTCCGGCAGCGGATGATCGAGGCGCGCGCGTATACGAAGGCGCTGTTCGCGGCAATCGAGCCGGCAGACTTCTGTCGCCAGGCGCATGCTGAGTTCAGTCCGGTCGGCTGGCACCTCGGCCATATTGGGGTGACCGAGGGCTTCTGGATTCTGCAACAGTGCCAGCACGCGACCCCGCTGTCGTCTGAGTATGATGTGGTTTTCTCTCCGCTTGACAATCCGAAGGAGAATCGGGTCAATCTCCCCGCCGCGCAGGAGGTCTTTGCCTACCTGGATGAAGTCCGCGCGCGCGTGTTTACCTTTCTGGAGCGGGGCGATTGGCCGGACAGCCATCCCTTGCTGGGTGAAGGCCGCCTCCTGAACATGCTCCTCCAACACGAAGAACAACACACCGAGACCATCCTGCTGATTCTCAATCTGCTTGCAGCCAGACGATTCGATGCGGAAGATGGGAGCTCGTTCTCTGTCTCCGCCGTGCCGCGCCGGAGCCCTCCTCCGCGTTCCGACCGAACGACCATGGTCCGGATTCCCGCCGGAGCCTACAGCATGGGCAGCGACGACAGCGCGCACACGCTGGACAATGAACGGCCTGCTCAGCAGGTCTGGCTTGAAGAATTCTGGATTGATCCAACGCCGGTCACAAATGCTGATTTCCTGGAGTTCATGGATGCTGGCGGATATCAGAACCCTGCCTGGTGGAGTCAGCAGGGGTGGCGCTGGTGCGAGGAGCAGCATATTGCCCATCCCCTGTACTGGCGTCCTGGGAGTACGCAAGGGCGCTGGCTGGAGATTGACCCGTTCGGTGTCTCGCCGTTGGACCCGGCCCAACCGGTGCGGTGCGTGAGTTGGTACGAGGCCGAGGCCTATGCCCGCCGTGTCGGGAAACGGCTGCCGACCGAGGCCGAATGGGAAAAAGCGGCCTGGTGGGAGGCTGAACGGCACGCCGCGGCTGCGCAGTCAGACCTTCCAGAGTCCGGCCTCGATCTGCTCGGCGGGGTCTGGGAGTGGACCCGCACCTGGTTCCACCCCTATCCGGGTTTTCAGGCTTTTCCGCACGACGGCTATTCCGTTCCGTATTTTGATCAACACCACCGAGTCTTGCGCGGCGGGTCGTGGGCAACGCGACGACATGTCCTTCGGCCAACGTTTCGGAACTGGTATCATCCCGGAATGCGGGTCGTCTTTGCCGGCTTGCGGTGTGCAAAGGACGCCGCGCCCTAGCGCGGCGAGAGGCGGTGGATTGACCGAGTAAGGTGGGTTGTTTTGTATGTCAACACGATTTCGGGAGACTGACCGTTTGCAAATTTCTACGCTGGGCAAGGTGCGTTCGCAGTTGCGGACGGATGTTGCCTTTGGTTTGCGGCAAAGCCAGAAAACCCTACCCCCCAAGTATTTTTACGACGCCTACGGGTCGCGTCTGTTTGAGGATATCTGCCAGCAACCGGAATACTACCTCACCCGGACCGAAGCGCAGATTCTGCGCACGCACGCTGCGGATATCGTGCGACAGACGGCTGGCGCCTCACTGGTCGAGCTGGGAAGCGGCAGTTCGGTAAAAACCCGTCTCCTATTTGATGAATATCAACGCCGGGATCATCTCCTGCACTATGTGCCGATCGATATCAGCGCGTCGATGCTCGAAGAGACCGCGCACGGCCTGCTGGCCGACTACCCCACCATGTCGATTGAGGCCCTGGCGACCGACTATCTGGCCGGACTCACCGCCCTGCCCAATACCCGGCCCCGCCTCGTCCTCTTTTTGGGCAGCAATCTGGGCAATTTCGGTCCGACGGAGCAGACCGAACTGTTCCGGCACCTGGCGGCCTGCCTCCATCCCGGCGATCAATTCTTATTGGGGCTCGACCTGCGGAAGTCTGTTGAGATTATAGAAGCCGCGTATAATGACGCGGCCGGGGTCACGGCCGATTTCAACCTCAATATCCTGCGGCATATCAACCGCGAGCTCCGGGCGGATTTTAATCTCGCGCAGTTTTCTCATCTGGCCTTTTATAATCGGGAACGGCATCAAATCGAAATGCATCTGAAGAGCGAGGTGGCCCAGGAGGTGACCGTCACTGCCCTGGACCTGACCGTCTCGTTTCGAGTGGGTGAGACCATTCACACGGAGATATCCAGAAAGTTTGACGCGCAGGAAGTCAAAGAACAACTGACCGGACACGGCTTTCAATCTCAATCCCAATGGACTGACCCCGACAACCTCTTTCTCCTGAGCCTCTTTCGCTATACGGGCTGAGCGGACTGCACGCCCATGCCGCATGCGGGCAACCGGAGAGAACTGCTCCTCATTGCAACCGGCGGGACAATCAGTCAGGGGCGCACCGAGCCGGGCGGGAAGAATCGTCCCGTGCTGTCGGCCGCGGATTTATTGGCCCGGACTGCAATCGAGACCGGACATATCCACTGCCTGGACCTGCCGTATCCCGACGGGGTGATCGCCTCCGGCGCCGAGTTGCTTACGCTTGCGCGGACGATTGAGCGGGCGGCCAAGAAGGGCATGGACGGTATCGTAGTGACGCATGGAACCGATGCCCTCGAAGAGGTGGCGTATGGGATTGATGAAGTTCTCTCCGGGGCCGTGCCCATTGTCTTTACCGGGGCGATGCGGCCGAGTTGGGCCGCCGACTATGACGGGATACAAAATCTGGAGAACGCCGTACGGGTCGTTTCCTATCTCGAGCCTGAATACGGAACGCTGGTCACGCTGCACGGTGACATCTTTGAGGCTTGGAGCGTGTATAAAAACGATACCGTCGCCCTGGATGCCTTTACGGCCCGTCGCGGGGCTCCGTCCGGGCGCGTCAACGAGCAGCGGGTTGAACTCGGCTGGCAGCCTACGCGCTGGAATCGTCTGGGGCGTCTGCCCCAAGCCATACCCTACTCAATTCCCATCCTCACGCTCGGGGTTGGCGATGACGCCGCACTGCTCAAGCTGGTAGGCGAACGGGCTGACCTGCCCATCGATGGCCTGGTAGTCGCGAGCCTGGGGGCCGGGAGCATCCCACCAACAGCGCTCGTACAAATCCGCCGTCTCGCAGACACGGGGCTGCCCGTGGTGTGTTGCTCCGGCGCTCCAAGCGGACCCACCGCGGCACCGCAGTATTACCCCGGCGCATACGATGAACTCATGGCTGCGGGAATCGGGCTTGAAAACGCACTCTCCCCGCGCAAAGCCCGCGTGCGTCTGATGCTGAGTCTCGGGCTGAACGTGCCCTATCGTCCGTTTGAGAGTGAGGCGTGACGCTCTCTACGACACTCTGGGCAAGACCTCTCTTCCGAACCGCTCCAACGAGCCCATAATTTTGTCGTGGGCCAACCCGCCAAAATTTGCCAGCAGGCTCACGTTGGTGATGCCCATGGCCCGGATTTCCTTGATACGCTCGACGCACTGGTCCGGATCACCAAATATGACTTTATGCGGGTACAGATAGCCTTCATAGTCAAAGGTCTTGAAGGCGTCCTTGAGACCCTGGTACGGCCGATACTGATCGGAGTAGGCGGCTTCCTGGTTGGAGGCGGCCACTGCGTCTATATAGCGCATCATGGCCTCGCGGGGCTCTTCCTTTGCCTTTTCCGGGGTCTCGCCGCAATAGAAATGGTACACCCCGAGGATTTCCGGAGCGTCTGTGTAGCCATGTGCCTGCCGGGTCTGGGTGAAGAGTTGGATGCGGCCCACCAGGACTTCCGGATTGGGTTGGGCATAGGGGACGACCATTAAATGATAGCCCATCTTGCCGGCCCACTCGAACGATTCCGGTGTAAAAATACAGGCAACATAGACGGGTGGTGGTTGCTGAACGGGTTGCGGAATGACCTGGAGATTCTGCACCTTGCGGAATTTGCCGTCGTGCGAGACCCGTCTTTCCGCCCAGGCTTGCATGATGATGGTGTGCGCTTCTTCAAACAGCGTCCGACTGTCACCCATATTGCGCTCAAAGGCGTCATACTCGCCCTTTTGAAATCCCCGCCCAATCCCGAACTCCAACCGCCCGCCCGATAAGCAGTCGAGCATGGCATACTCCTCTGCCAGCCGAATCGGGTCTTGGAGCGGCAGGAGGGCAATCCCGGAGCCAATGCGGATGTTCTTCGTGCGTTGGGCAACCGCGGCCCCAATCACCGGAACGGAGGGCAGATGGCCGCCGTAATTATAAAAATGGTGTTCCGCAAACCAGACGGAGTGAAAGCCGAGAGCCTCAGCTCGGTCGGTCTCTGTGAGCATGTCCAGGTAGAATTGCTCATCGCTGGTATGAAATTCCGGGAAAAAGCTGGGCAAATGAAAGAGTGAGATGCGCATACCGCCTCCTATGGTCCCTTTTCATAGCCGACTTTCCCCCTGGAAAGAAGGCGGGAGAGGCGGAATCTGTCTGGGGGTACGTTGAACTGAACGCATGGGTTTGCTAGTTGGGGAGCTTATTTACTATTATAGAAAAAGCGCAGATAGGCGGTCTGCATAAGAGTTGGTCGGTGTTATAGCAGGAGAGGGTGGTGATGCAGGCAAAATGTCCGGGGTGGCGTACAGCGTTCTTGTTCGTTGTTTTGTTCGTCGGAGTGTGGTCCGGCTCTGCGTTTGGAAATGTTGACAAGCGCGCGAGCTCTGCGGTTTCTCCGCTTCCCTACCCAAAGGCCCTCCAACCCCAGGTCGAGTTCTGGACCGAGATTTTCGGGACTTACTCGGAATATCAGGTCGTCATTCACGACGCGGTCTATTTGGACAAGGTGTATGCCGTCCTCGATTTTCGGCCGCTCTTAAAGAAACATGGCGAGGCCAAGGCCCGGAAGCTGAAAGCCAAGCGGACCAAGCAGGAACTCAGAAAAGTTCGGGCCGCCCTGCGTAAACTCCATAAACACGGCGCAAAAGGGCGGACGCTGAGTACGCGTGAGAAAAAAATTCGGGCGCTCTTCAGAGATGTCAAGGAACGCCACAAGTTCCGCAAGGCCGCGGCCAAAGGACGACTGCGAGCTCAGTCCGGGATACGGGAGCGCTTTCACCAGAGCCTGCGCCTTTCCGGTCGTTATCTGCCCAGGATGGAAAAGATATTCCGTCAAAAAGGGCTTCCGGTGGTCCTGACTCGCCTCCCGTTGATCGAGTCGTCTTTCAATATTGAGGCGTACTCAAA
>WTHD01000429.1 GCA_011523265.1 Candidatus Binatota bacterium | reverse complement strand
GGGTCACGAAGAGGGGGATCTTGAAGACGAAATAGCGGATGGTTGCCGATACCGAAGCGCCGTACTTGATGAAATTATCGAGACGATCAAAAAAGTCGACCAGCAGTGACAGGCCGAGGAATAAGACGAGGCTGAACAGGAAGAAGCGTAGATACTCGGTGCAGACATAGCGGCACACGAGACGCGTCAGCCCAAGGCGAGCCACGATCAGGGAGAAGCCAGCCCGAGCATTTACGGCCGGACTACCGGCAGCCAGGCTTGTTTTGGTGTAGAGCGTCGTTTCCATACCGGACGTGTGAAAAAGGGCTTTTCCTGCCGGGCGCGCTCGAATAGGTAGACTCCGGCGATCCCCAGTATAATATTTGGCAGCCATAGGGCAATGCCGGGTGGCAGAACCGCCTTTTTGCCGAGCGCTTCTCCTACCGTGAGTAGCAAATAGTAGGTAAGCAAGACCCCCATCGTCAGGGCGAATCCGTGTGAGTGTTGCGTTCCTCTGAAGCGGAGACTCAGCGGAAGGGCCAGGAAGCTAAAGACGACACAGGCAAACGGTAGGGAGAGGCGACGGTGCAATTCTATTGAGGCGTTGCGTTCCTGTTGCGTCTGGGCCTCACTCCGGGCGAGCGTATCGAGTAGTTGTCCGAGCGTCATTTCTTTTGGTTTCCACACCGGCTCCTTCACATTTGCCAAGATCGCGCTGAGATTCAGGCTCACGTCGTAGACAGAAAAATGGGTGGTGTGGTAGGTATGACTGAGTTGCTCAAAGCTGTGGATCGACCCATCCAACAGACGAAGCGTCAGGATTTCCTGGTCCTCTCCGACCAGGATAGTCCCGCGTTCGGCAAAGATCGTATTCTGGTGCTGGGCGTGCCGATTGTCGGCAATCATGACGCCGTGTAGGCGTGTGCCGGGTGGCTGAATCTCTTCCGCGTAAATGACAAGTCCGGCGAAATCGGTGTTAAAGGTCTTCTCTTTCAGGCCGGCCGAGACGTGGTTTTTCGCAATGCCATACAGCGCCTGCTTGAGGGCGGCGTTGCTCCAGGGACGGACGTAGAGCGTCAGGACAAACGTGGTGCACAGCAGGATGAAGGCAAATGTCCAGACAGGAGCCGCCAGTTGAAGCAGGCCGATCCCACAACTCTTGAAGGCGATGATCTCTCTATCGGCAGACAGCCGTCCCAGGCCCCATAGCAGCGCCAACAAGAAGGCCATCGGGACGGTGATCTCAAAAAAGGCGGGTAAAATATAGGCAAAAGTCTCGAGCAACTGGGCGACTGGAACCCCTCGATTCACAACCAAGTCAACGAGTTTGAGGATACGAATGGTGAACAGCAGAACGGTAAAAATCAGCAAGCCGATGAGGAATGGGGGCACAACCTCGCGGGAGACGTAACGAAAGAGGATACGGCCCATGGCTTTGGATCCTAGAAAAAAAGGGCGGACTTGTAAACCAAGAACGGTGTATGGTCTCCATCCGGTTCGGGAGTATCTGCGAGCCGTACCTGGAGCGATTCGGCACATTTTTCTCTTGCCGAATCTCCGGCAGTCACCGGTCGCTATCCTGGCCCGCCAGCACGCCATTCCTCTTTCGTATGAGCCCCCCTCTTTTTTCCACGCCTTGGCTCCGGGCGGTGGCCATCAAGGGGCCGCCGCTCACTTACAGCCTTTTCCCTATACTCCCTTGTCTGACATTTTGGATATCCACGCCAACCTGCTCCTCATCCTTGACGGCATTCTCGATCCACGTAACCTCGGAGCCTTGCTCCGGACCGCCGAGGGGGCGGGGGTCGGCGGGGTGGTGCTTCCCCACCGGCGGGCGGCTGGTCTTTCTGCCGCGGTCGAAAAAACTGCGGCAGGAGCAACCGCGTATCTGCCGATGTGCCGAGTCGGCAAGCTCGCTCGGTCGCTGGACCGTATCCGAGCAGCGGGCTACTGGCTGGTTGGGTTGGCCCCCGACGCGCCCCAGACCTTGTACGAGTTGGGGCCACAGCGAGATATCGCGCTCTTACTGGGGAATGAAGAAAAAGGGCTGCGGCCTGTGGTCCGGGATCGTTGTGATTGTCTGGTTGCGCTCCCCATGCAAGGGGAGATCGGCTCCTTGAATGTGTCCGTGGCTGGAGCCGTCGCTTTGTACGAGATTATGCGTAGGAATATGCGGCAGTGAGACCGGTCTTTGCGGCTGTCACAGACGCTCGTCTGACTGCTTCAACACTACTTGACTTGTCCGAGAAAACAGGCTAGGGTTCGCTATCAGTCCGCAAACTAAAACATGATTTTGCGAATCTTCCCGTGGCGGGAGGTGAAAGGCAACGGTTGGAAGAATACTCTCTACTGCTGGCGTAGCTCAACGGTAGAGCAGCTGATTTGTAATCAGCAGGTTGTAGGTTCAAGTCCTATCGCCAGCTTTCTCCTGAGTGGCAAGGTGAGTCAATATGGTACGGAGAGGTGCCCGAGCGGCCAAAGGGAGCAGACTGTAAATCTGCCGGCGTATGCCTTCGAAGGTTCGAATCCTTCCCTCTCCACTCTCAATGAAGACGAATCCAGGCGGGAATAGCTCAGTTGGCTAGAGCGCGAGCCTTCCAAGCTCGGGGTCGCGGGTTCGAGTCCCGTTTCCCGCTCCATGTGCCTCACGAGATAGGCCGAAGGGCTTTCCCGCTACGTCTGCACACATAAGAGTGCTTAGAGAGTGCTATGGATCGCAGCTAGACCGAGTGCTCACGAGCGCTCACGAGCCCAGGTAGCTCAGCAGGTAGAGCACGTCCTTGGTAAGGACGAGGTCGGCGGTTCAAGCCCGCTCCTGGGCTTACTTTTTCCGAGGGAGTAGGACGACGAACCAGCCCTGAGAGGTTGAGTTCAGCAGCGAAGGAGCGAGAGACATGGCGAAGGAGCGGTTTGAGCGGAGTAAGC
>WTHD01000456.1 GCA_011523265.1 Candidatus Binatota bacterium | reverse complement strand
CCACTACCTCGCGCATGCTGGCTATGGCTCAAGATAGCGTGAAACTGCTCTAGTGGCTATCGGACCATCGTGCTGGTCAATCAATCCAGCTCCACAATAGACTATATAGCCGTGGCACCAAGCCGGTATGCCGGACGAGGCTGCACGGCGGCGCCGTTCGCGGTGGACTGCGATCGCCTCCGAGACACAACGGTCAAACCCGGCGAGGCCGCCATTATACAGTTCCGCTACACAGATGGGGATTATACGCTCCATAACATGTGGATTGGAGATGATAGTGGCCGTACCGCCCAGTTCTCGGACATTGATACCTCGCGAGGAGTCATCATTGAGGTATGGCGTGACGCTTAGCTGCCGGCCGCTCCACTGTTTGTAACAAAGAGGAGGGACTCCATATGAAAATTGGCGCTCTAATTATGATTTCTACGATCCCGTTCTGGAGTGTGATGGCCTATGCCCAAGACAGACGTGGCCCTATATCGGGTTACCTGGATGAAGATCGGCAAAGTGGCGGTGTAGAGATGAGGTTCGATAACGGCAGTAAGGTCCGTATAGAAAGCAATCGTCACAATCTCAGGATCGAGGGCAAAATCCCTATGGGAGGCAAGTCACGAATCGGGGGAGAAGCCGACCTCAGAGGGCAAGATTCGTCCTTCAAAGGCTTCTATGAACGAGACTTTTAGCTCTTCCTCTGAAGTTGTGAGAGCCCGGCTTCAGCGGGAGAACGTGCCTCCCGTCAGCAAGCCTGTTGTTGCCGCCAGTACGGAAGGAAGGAGAAATGTATGAAGTCTGCGGTGTTTATGATTGCTGTGTTCGGTTTTGTCTGCGCCGATATTTCTTTTGCCGAAGCCGGCGGTAGGAAAGGCTCCCCCTGGGTCAAAAACGAGCGAGCAGCTGAACAGGTATCTTACAGGCCAGGCGGCTGCATCAAAGAACCTCGGTCTAAATTGGAAATCGCTCGATTTACCGAATGGTGGAGCCAGCGGATAAAGAAGCGGGCGTAGCTAAATTTGGTCCTTCCAGACTCGGCCCCGGAGCGCCGCAGACGGGCGAAACGCCGTAAGCCAGGAGAGAAGGCTCCGGAGCTGAGCAGCGGGTCAGGTTGAGAGTCTGCCACAATTGGCACGACAGAAAGATGGTGCAGCAATGAATTTGGGATATAAGATCCATCGGATTGAGCCGCCGACAGAGAGTCTGTCAAGCTGGCAGAAGCGACCGCCATGGGATGATCCTCAAGGCTGGAAGCCTGCAAAAGAGCCGCTACGTCATGTGCCAGACGAACCAAAGGACAGGCTCTGGCCATGGTTCTGGATTCCAGTTGCGACCGTTCTCTTGCTCCGCGCCTTGGCATTTGCAGAAGGTCCAACTGGTGGTAGCGGCGGTGGTTCTGTTGCTCTCGTGCAAGGAGACGGGGGGATGCTGGTCAGTGAGGAATTTGAAGAAGGCATCACTCTTGAAAACACCAAGCGGGCTATGGAGAAAATGAGTGAGATCTGGAAGGAAGATGAGATATGCCCTGATGTTCTCCATCCGGTCTTCTTCTGTCTCCGTCCTAGCCAAGTCGAGTCACTATATGCAATCGTCGGGGGGAATACTCCACATCATTCCCCACGAATCAAAGCAGAATTGAGGAGCTGGGCCGACGCCGGCGATTTGAATGCTCAGCGACAACTTCAATGGTTCAATATCTACGGCGCTAAATTCGAAGATGCCTGGGCGCATTGGCTCGACATCGTCGAACACGTTTACCCAGAGAATGAGGAGCCCTCATGCACGCCCCATGCGCCGTTTCGTCATCCGTAGTACTGGGTGGAGCCGGCCAACCTGGCCGCTGCTATGTCCGGAATGCCCAGCTCCAGTAAGGACGCGAGCGTGACGTGGACTGGCACGTGCTCTAATGACTTCGCCCACGGCGAGGACGAGCCGACCTGGGTCTAGGGAGAGGACAAAAAGGTGAGGACAGCCGCATGATCACTCGCCTCGCGAACGGCACCGTCATAGAAGGGCCGGTTGTGAACTGGAAGCGTCAATAAGGGGGTGGCCGGCCACTCCTGCGCGACCTTTGGCTTGGGCGTCATCAAACCCGGCGTACTTCAGGGCGGTGACCGCTCCGTGCGTGTCAACTTCGAGGTCCATTCGGAAGGAGAATCCTGGTTATGAAGCCTGACCCGAGACTACGCTCTGGTAATGGCACGACCGCACGAATCTGTGTCGTCAGTATGTTGCTCAGCTTCGGTCTCGTTCTCTGCGTATCGGCAGCCCCGCTGGCGACAGCTTCCGGTGCTTGTCTGCTAGCCCAAGCTGAGCAGGACCTTCAAGTTCCCGAAGATGCCTGCGCAGATATGAATAGCCAGAGCGAGAAAGTGGATTGCTTCTGCGTCCAGGCGGTAACGAAGGGGGCGTCTCAAGAGGTCGGCACGATAGTAGCGGGAATCCAACCAGAGGTGCGGGGGCCATGGCGCCAGGAAATGTACTTGAGCGATGTCGTGGCCCCATGCCTGAAGTCGTGCGCGGAGGCATTCGAGGAGACCATAGCCCGTACCGCGAAGGAACTCGCCCAATATGAAGCCAGCGACCAACTCGCGCTCAAGCTGAAAGACACCGTGCCCCCCAGCCTCTGCGCCGACGCCACCTGGTACAACTCACGTGTTGTCTACTACGAATGTTTGTCTCAAATGGGCTATCTCACCGACGGCCAATACGGCTTCTTGATGAGGTATGGCAACGCGGATCCGCTGGATAATATGATGCGAATAGCGACCGAGCAAGCGCACGTCCGCTCGCGGGCAGCGCGGCGAACCTGCATGTTAGCCTGTTGTGGCCGTGTCGCCCTCCCGGACCCGCCTCCGCCTTTGAGAGGGGCACCTTTGCCCTGGGACAGAGAAGAGGTGAAAAAGTACCGTGATCC
>WTHD01000512.1 GCA_011523265.1 Candidatus Binatota bacterium | reverse complement strand
TTGACCTTTGCCGGCAACTGGAACCGGCTGAGGCTCGACCGCTTCGATCCGCACGTCATCAATCCCAAGCAGGTGCGTCAGATAGAGGATGGCTTGCCGCAATTCCGGTTTTCGCTGACCGCGGATCACACCTACGGACCGTGGCGCTTCCTGACCCGCGTGTATTTCTACGACGAATTTTTTGAAGCCCACGCCAACACCGAAACGCGTTTCCTGACCGCCGGAGAGCGCTGGCTGATGGACCTCGAAGCCTCGTACACCCTGCTGACGCTGCCCTTCACCCAGGCGGTGATTCTTGCAGTAGGTGCGGAAAACGTGTTCGACACCTACCCGCGCAGAAATCCGTACGCGCGCGATACGGGCGCCAAGTACCCGGAATCCTCACCCTACGGCTTTGGCGGCGGGTTTTACTATGTGCGTGCCGGCTTTGAGTTCTAGCCTGACGACGGGCCGGCTGCGGATCAGGTCGGGGACGCTTTCTTCGGGAAAAAAGCGTAGCCGGCGCGTGCCAGGACGAGCAGACCGACCGAGTTATAGACGGCCTCACGCGCACGTTTGAGGAGCATGAGCGTCAGACCGGCGCTCTCCTCAATACCGAGCAGACGGCAGAGGAAGACCCCGCCCGCTTCCCGCACCCCCAGCGCGCCGGGGATGATTAACGCCGCGGCCGTGACGGGTTGGATCATGGTCTCAATAATAAGGGCGTCCATCCAACTGACCGGTGCGCCGATCAAAACTAAAAACACATAGACTTCCACCGCCCCAACCGCCCAGCCCAGAAAATGGTACAGGCTGGCCGCAATGAAATCCTTGGCGTCTCCGTCATACAAATGAAAAAGATGCGCGTCGATGTGTTTGGCCCGCTCCTGCCAGTGCGCCAGGCGGCTCCAGCCGGGAAATCGGCGCCGCAGCCAGCCGACGCATTTTTCAACGAGACCCCGCTGCTGCCAGCGTACAATAACCATCACAAACCCGTACGCCATGAAAAAAACGGCACCGAATATCCACCAGGCATGGTAGCCGATATCCAGGCGATACAGAAAAAACGGCAGGCCCAGCACAATAAAGGCAACCTGAGAGACGGTCAGGGCCGTCTTGGCAGCGACGACCGAGGCTGTGCCAACATCGGAGGTCACGCCGTGTTGTCGCAGCAGATAGACTTTAACGGCCTCGCCGCCGACATTCGCCGTTGGGGTCAGATTATTGATGGCCTCCCCGGCCAGTCGGGTGAGCGAAAGCTGGAGCAGGGAGAGCTGCCTGGCGGCCGCCGAGCCGCCCATGGTATAGCCCCAGCCCTTGGCGTCAAACAGCGCCACAAAGCTCTGCGGGATCAGGACCAGAGGGGCGAGCCAGCCAATGTGGTAGAGATGCTGGGCGACCTCAGCAATGCCGATCTTCCAGAAAAGAATCCCCAGCAAACTGAGGCCGAGCAGAGCGGCGCCAAGCTGGAGGACCCGGCTCTTTTTCTGCGCGGCTGTCATACTGAGTCGGTTGGGTTTCTTGGGTCGGTTGGGTTTCTTGGGTCGGACCCAAAGGGCCCAACCGACTCAACGGCGGCGGCTACTCAGGGGCTCCGGACGGGAGGCCGGCCATCTCTCGGATAACAGTTGCCAGCGCGCCCCAGTCGAGGTCGCCCCGTCCTCTGGCAAAGGCGGCCCGCAAATGGTTGTCAGCCAGGTCGGCCAGCGGCAGGGGCGCGGCAACATCTTTGGCCAGCTTTTGCATCAGCCCGACATCTTTCAGCCCCAGCGCCAGCGCAAAGCCCGCAGGAAGAAACTCCTGCCTGGCGATCCGGCTGCCATAGCCTTGAAACAACGGCACGGGCAGCAACGCTCGGATCAGCTCCAGAACGGTCTCGTTTTGCAAGCCGCCCTTCTCGGCCAGGGTCAGCGCCTCGCTGATGGTTTCGATGCCGGCAATCACAAAAAAGTTCCCTACCAGCTTGAGGACATTGGCGAGGTGAGGCTCTTCACCCACCACGATGACCCCCTGCCCCATAGCCTCAAACGCGGGTCGGCAACGGTCAATGGCCGCGGCCGGGCCGGCCGGACAGATCCACAGTTTTGCCGCGGCCGCGGCCTCCGGACGCCCAAAGACCGGCGAGGCCACAAAATACGTCCCCCGGTCGAGATACAGCGGCGCCAGTTCTCTGGTCACGTCGGGTGAGACGGTGCTCATATCAACGTGAACCCCGTCCGGTTTGAGGCCGGCCAGAATGCCGTCCTCACCCAGCGCAATCGCCCGGAGCGCGGCATCGTCGGCAATAATGCTGATCACAATATCGGATTGCGCGGCCAGTTCGCGGGGGGAATCGGCCCACTGCGCCCCGTTTTGGCGCAAAGCGTCGGCCCGTGAGGCCGTGCGATTAAAAACCGCGAGGGGAAAATCAGCGTCGAGCAGATGCTGTGCCATGGGCAGGCCCATCCTGCCCAGTCCGATAAAGCCAATCGAGGAAGTCATGTCTGCTTTGTCCTTTGAGTCCTTTGAGTCGGTTGGGTCCTTTGGGTCCTTGAGTCTATGGGGTCCTTGAGTCCGACTCAACAGACCCTATAGACTCAACAGACTCAACAGACCTAATCTCAGTGCATGGCGTGCGGTTCGCGCAGAATAAATTCGGCGATTTCCGCATCAAACTGCTCGCCGTCGACCGTGGTCATCTGATAGCTGCCGCGCATGGAGCCAAAAGGTGTGGTCAGCGGACAGCCCGAGGTGTACTCAAAGGATTGGCCCTGCGCCAGGACGGGCTGCTCGCCCACCACGCCCGGTCCTTTGACTTCTTCCACATGGCCGGTCGCGTCGGTAATAATCCAGTGGCGGGTCATGAGCTGAGCGGTAACCGACCCTTCGTTGGTGATGCGGATAGTATACAGGAAGAACCACTGGCTCTGCTGAGGAGAAGAGCGGGTCGGGTCGTATTGGGTTTCCACGCTGATGCGAATC
>WTHD01000442.1 GCA_011523265.1 Candidatus Binatota bacterium | reverse complement strand
GCGCTGCGTCGTGCGCCTCGAGGCCTGCGAGGAGAGCGGGAGCTACGACCTCCCCCACTACCTCGAACACCTCGGCGACCGGATCGGCGACCCGAGCCTCGTCGTCTGCCTTGACTCGGGCTGCGGCAACTACGACCAACTCTGGATTACGACTTCTTTGCGCGGCCTGGTGTCGGGTAATCTGTCCGTTTCCACCCTGACCGAAGGAGTTCACTCAGGCGCGGCCAGCGGCATCGTTCCTTCAAGCTTTCGGATTCTGCGCCAACTCTTGAGCCGCCTCGAAGACGAGCGAACCGGAGAAATCCTACCGCCCGAATTTCAGGTTGCAATACCGAGTGAGCGGCTGCAACAGGCCCGAACAACCGCGACTGTATTGGGGCAGACCGTCTCGGCAGAATTTCCTTTTCATCCCGGAGCCCAGGCGGTGGCGGACGATATCCGTCAACTCCTGCTCAACCGGACCTGGCGGCCTCAACTCGAAATTACCGGCGCGGCCGGCCTGCCCGCGCTTGAGCAGGCCGGCAATGTGCTGCGACCCGTTACCGCGGCCAAGGTGTCGTTGCGGATTCCGCCCACCCTGGATGCAAACACGGCCTCAGCCGTTTTACAGCAGCTCCTGGAGCACGATCCGCCCTATGGTGCGCAGGTGTCCTTTGAGCCCGAATGGGCGGCGGGCGGCTGGAACGCCCCTCCGCTCGCCCCGTGGCTGGAGACTGCCTTGCAGAGCGCCTCGCGGGAATTTTTCGGCAAAGACATGTGTGCCATAGGCGAGGGCGGAACGATCCCCTTTATGGCCATGCTGGGTGAAAAATTTCCCACCGCCCAATTTATGATTACCGGGGTGCTTGGCCCACACTCGAACGCGCACGGACCGAACGAGTTTCTGGAACTCTCGATGGGGAAACGGCTGACCGCATGTGTGGCCCGTGTGCTGGCTGAGCACTATAGAGCACTGGGCCGGTGAGGCCCTCAAGGCCCGGAACAGATGCTCCCCTTGCCGTTCTGGTATACACGCCGTTGACCTGCCTCCTCCTCTCAGTGGATAATCCCCGGACCGGTCAGGAGGGGAGGACGGCCCATGGCTTTTTATGCTGATCTGCACATTCATTCCAAATATTCCCGCGCCACCAGTAAAAACTGCGATTTGAAACACCTCGCCTATTGGGCCAGGAAGAAGGGTATCACGGTCATCGGCACCGGAGACTTTACCCATCCGGTCTGGCAGGCCGAGCTCAAGGAGCAACTGGTGCCGGCCGAGCCGGGTCTGTTCCGCCTCCGACCCGATTTGGAAAAGGAAGTCGCCCGGATGCTGCCGGCGGCGTGTCAGGGGACGACCCGTTTCATGCTCTCGGTCGAAATCTCAACGATCTACAAGAAGGGCGACAAGACCCGCAAGATTCACCATTTGTTATACGCCCCGAACTTTCCGGCAGCAGAGTGCATAACCGAGCGGCTGTCCAGGATCGGAAATGTGAAGTCGGACGGCAGACCCATCCTGGGGCTGGACTCCCGCCACCTTCTGGAAATCACCCTGGAGTCGGACCCCGGCTCGTATCTCGTCCCGGCCCATATCTGGACACCGTGGTTTGCTGCGCTGGGCTCAAAGTCCGGCTTCGATGCCATAGACGAGTGTTATGCCGACTTGGCTCCCCATATCTTTGCGGTGGAGACGGGCCTGTCGTCAGACCCGGAGATGAATTGGCGGGTGTCGTCCCTGGACCGCTTCCGGCTGGTGTCAAACTCCGACGCGCACTCGCCGGAGAAGCTCGGTCGTGAAGCCTGCGTATTTGATACCGAGCTTGACTATTTCTCGATCCGTCACGCCCTGGAGACCGGGCAGGGGTATCAGGGCACGATCGAGTTTTTTCCCGAAGAGGGCAAATACCACCTGGACGGCCATCGGAATTGTCAGATCCGCCTCCTGCCGCACCAGACCAAACAACTTGAGGGCCGTTGTCCTGAGTGCGGTAAGCCGCTGACGGTGGGGGTGATGCATCGGGTGGCCGATCTGGCCGACCGCGAAGACGACACTCAGCCCGAGACTGCCGGCGCGGTCCAGAGCCTCGTCCCCCTCCCCGAGATACTATCCGAGCTCCTGCATGTGGGGCCGAAGAGTAAGAAGGTGGGTCAACACTACGAAGGCTTGCTCAACCAATTGGGTCCCGAACTGCAACTGATCAACGCTGTTCCGCTGGAAGATATTCGGAAAAGTGGCGACACGCTTGTTGCGGAGGCCATCTCTCGTCTGCGCAAACAAGAAGTGATCCGCGAAGCCGGTTATGACGGCGTGTACGGAACAATCAGGCTGTTTCGGGAGGAAGAGCTGCGCCAAAAGACGAGTGGTGCGTCGCTGTTCACACAGGAGCCCCCGCTCCAGACCAAACAGGAAAATACGTCGACCGATGTGCGTGTAGTGGACAGTCACAAGCAGGGAAGGGCGACACGGCGAAAAGCAGACGCTGCACGAACCCATACTCCCAGCGTGTCTACTGCGCCTTCAGACGATACAACAGCGGTACCGTCCGCGGATATCCTAGCCGGCCTTGATAGCGACCAGCGGAGGGCCGCCGAGATTACAGCCGGCCCGCTGCTGATTGTTGCCGGGCCGGGTTCCGGAAAAACACGCACCCTCACACATCGCATTGCCCATCTCGTACGCAATCACCGCGTCCGTCCCGAACACTGTCTGGCTATTACGTTTACCCGTCGGGCCGCGGACGAAATGCGAGAACGCCTCCACCGTCTTCTGCCCGCTGTTGCCGCCGAGATCCCGCTGTTTACGTTTCACGCTTTGGGCATGTCCGTTCTCCAGGAGCATTGGAACGCGGCGGGTCTCCAGCGCGGCTTTCGGGTCGCGTCAGACGCGGAGCGTCAACATCTGTTACGCGAAACGCTCGGCGATTCGGCCCGCCAGAAGCGCAGCCTGCGCTCGGACATTTC
>WTHD01000387.1 GCA_011523265.1 Candidatus Binatota bacterium | reverse complement strand
CAGAGCGCCCGTGCTCCCGGAATGTGTCTATTGAAAAGCGACTCTAGACAGCCCGCCCGTGGCGCAGCAAGCCGCCCGGTGTCGCACCCGTGCATTTCCCATCCTGAAAGGTCTCAACCCCATTCACCAAGATGTGCCGATAGCCTTCGGCCTTTTGTATCCGGCGCCATTCGCCGGCCGGCAGGTCATGGGCAACCTCAATGGGCAGCAGCTTGAGATTCGGCAGATCGTAGATCACGATATCTGCCGCTAGGCCCTCGCGAAGCGTCCCGCGGTCTTTGAACTGGGCGGCCCAGGCTGGAAGTGCGCTCAGGCGGAAGTGGGCTTCTTCTAAAGTGAGCGCATGCGTATCACGCACCAGCCAGGTCAGCATATCGGTCGGATACACCCCCAGTGTGAGGAATTTGATATGCGCACCGCCATCGGACGCACCCGGAATGGCGACCGGCGAGCTCATCATTTCCTTATGAATCTGGGCGTTCCCGTTGACGACCGGTCCTAACCATTCCGTCTCCAGGTTGTCCGCCACACTGATGTCCAAGATCGCGTCGATCACATGCTTATTGTCCCGTTTGGCGATCTCTTCGACAGACAGATTCAGATAGGTCTCTCGCAGTTCGGGGTTTTTGATCTTGATCGCAACGAATTTATGCAGCTCCCCAAAAATAAAGTCGCGCGTCGGCGTCCCCGCGTCGTATTCTGCCCGCATGGCTTTACGCCGGTCTGGATCGGCCAGCTTGGTCCGCTTCTCTTCAACGGTTCCCAGCGTGGCCTCACGCCAAGTCTCATTGTCATCAAACAGATTCCAGTCCTTAAAGTTAATCGTGAACGGGGCACGAACCGTTGCCGCCTGGCCGTACACGGGAATCCCTTTTTCAACCATATCGTCTAGCCATCTGAGCTGGGCGTGAAGCGGTTCGACCATCTGTTCGTGGGCGACAAGGGCGTTATAGATCACTGAGTGCCCGCTCTGCTCGGCCAATTGAGTGTTGAAATTCATGTCGCGCATCATACCGATGCCTTCGTCATTGGCGGTCGCGCTTGATTGGGTCAACTCAATAAAGCCAATCTCATGTTCACCCAGCGCCTCAGCCATGGTGAGATAGAATTCATCCGACAGCACGTCCGAAATCATCGGTGTGCCGTCATAGTCACGCTGGACCGAAGCGGTGCTTTCTGGAAACAGGCGTTGCGCTCCCCAGCCAATGGCGCCGGCGCGCATGGCTTCATGAAATAATTGTACCGCGGTCTGGACCTCCTTTTCATTGGGCAGCCGCTTCTTGGCCTCGGCAAATCCTCCCATCACGTAGGCAACCAGCGGGGTGATGGGAACCAGCTGCGAGAGATTAATACCCAGCGGCAAGCGATCCAGATGGTCCATCCACTCTGGGAAGGTTTCCCAGTCCGGTTTCATCGAGACTTTCATGGGCTCGAGCGGAATGGCCTCGTTGCGCGACAAGGACAGCAGGGCGCGCTCAAAATCCTTGCCATGGACCGGGGCAAAACCAAAACCGCAGTTGCCGATTGTGACCGAAGTCACACCGTGCCAGCCGCCGATGGAGCAGTATGGGTCCCAATGCACCTGGGCGTCATAGTGCGTGTGTAGATCAATGAAGCCCGGCGCAACGATCAGGCCACCCGCATCAATGACCTTTGTCGCCTCATGACTCGCAAGCCGTCCGATTTTGGCGATCTTGCCGTCCGTAATACCAATGTCGGCCTTGTAGCGCGGGACGCGTGTCCCATCGACAATGGTTCCGCCTCTGATAATCGTATCGAATGTTGCCATCCTCGTCCTCCTTTTTTGCGCTCCAGACTATCCTATTTACTGCGCCACGTAGCCGCCGTCGACCGCCATGGGATGGCCGGTGACAAACGAGGCTGCTTCGGAACACAGCCAGGCGACGGCTTCGCCGATCTCACTCGGTTGCCCCATACGACCAACGGGTTCTGCGGCGTTAATCCCTTCGGCCATTTCGGGGACCTTTTCAAAGGCACGTTTGAGCATGGGCGTCTCCACGGCGCCCGGACAGACCGCATTCACCCGAATACCGGCCTTGGCATACTCCAGAGCCGCGGTCTTGGTGAGTCCGACCACGCCGTGTTTGGCTGCGACATAGGCGGACCCGGCCGGTATGCCTTGTAAACCTGCCACCGAGGCCGTATTCACAATCGCGCCTCCCCCCTGGCTGAGCATCTGCTGAATTTCCGCCTTCATACTCAACCACACCCCCTTGAGGTTAATACCGATCACCCGATCCCAGGTCGCCTCAGGATAGTCCGGGGTTGGTACGAAGTCTCCTTCGATTCCGGCATTATTAAAAGCGCAGTCCAGCCGGCCATAGGTCTCAACCACTTGCTTGACCATGGCCTCTGTGTCAGCCGCTTTGGAAACGTCAGTCTGGATAAAGATCGCTTCGCCCCCGGCGTCTTTGATCAAGCGCACGGTTTCCTCGGCGCCTTCGACATTCACATCAGCCACCGCGACTTTTGCCCCTTCGCGAGCAAAAACCTGAGCGGTCGCCCGGCCAATGCCGGTGCTCGCGCCCGTGATCAGAGCGATCTTTCCGTCTAAGAGTCCTGCCATATATGACCTCCTTGTTCTGTCAGAAATACGTGTGCTCGATTAGCTCCGTAGCGGACGAAAGAATGTCCGCACATCATCAATCAGCAGTTGTGGCTCTTCCATGGACGCAAAGTGTCCGCCTGACGGCATCGGCGTCCAGTGTTTCAGATTGTAATAATTGTCCGCCCACTTCCTCGGCATGACGATAACGTCTTCATAGAAGACGGCGACCCCCATTGGGCTTTCGACCACGGGTGTTCGGTTATGCGAGGGCTGCCAGGGATGGTGGGTTGCTTCGTAGTAGTAGCGGGCGGACGTACCAAAACTTTGAGTGATCCAGTAGATCATCATCGTTGTCAGCAATTCGTCTTTGGTGAAGCGTTTTTCGACATCGCCACCACAATCGCTCCACGTCCGCCGTTTTTCCACAATCCAGGAGCACAGCCCGACCGGAGAGTCGTTCAGCGCAAACGCCAGCGTTTGAGGCTTTGTTGACTGTAGGGCAGAGTAGCCACTCTCCGCGGTGAAAAAATGGGTGTTTTTTTCGTATAAGCCTTCCTCGCCCGGCCCATATTCTGACTCCTCCGGCATGCTTCCACCAAAAATGTCCAGCGGAGCCATGACATTCACATGGGTTCCAATTAACTTGTCGGCGTATTTATGGCCGAGCTGGGCGGTAAGCAGCGCTCCCCAGTCTCCGCCTTGTGCACCAAACTTGTCGTAGCCCAGCACGTCTTGCATCAGTTGGACCCATAAGTCGGCCGTCCGCCAGTAATTGATAGCAGTCGTGGTGAGCGGGGTGGAAAAGCCAAAACCGGGCAGGGACGGCACGATCACGTCAAAGGCATCGGCCGGGTCGCCGCCAAACACGGCGGGATCGCTGAGCGGTCGGATGACTTTATGGAAGTCCCAAAACGTCCACGGCCAGCCATGACTCAGAATGAGTGGCATCGGGTTCGGGCCTTTGCCAGGCTCATGAACGAAATGAATGGGAACACCCTCGACCGTCGTCTTATAATTGGCGAACGCATTCATTTCTGCTTCGTGTTTGCGCCAGTCATACTCTTCAATCCAATACGTGACCAACTCCTTGAGATACGCGCCATTCGTGCCATACGCCCATTCATCATTGGCAAAATCATTGGCCCAACGGGTACGAGTCAAACGCTCACGCAGATCGGTTAGGACCTCGTCCGAGACCTGGATAGTAAACGGTTCTTTTGTGGGCATGACTTCTGCCTTTCTCCACTAACTCCCAGCCGGACAATTGTAGACGCTCCGGACATTTTCCCCCAAGACCTGGAGCCGTGCCTGTTCCGGCATCTTTGCCGTGAGGTTGCCCAACTCCTTAATATAGTCCCCCGTGTGATCGGGATGAGGAAAGTCGGATGCCCAGAAAAAGCGATCCGCTCCGAGCAGGTCAACCATGGCCGGCAACGCTTTTTCGTCCGGATCGGCAGAGATCCACACGTTGCGTTTGAAATATTCACTGGGGCGCTCTTTGATCGGTAACGAACGACCAATGATGCTGTCATACACGGCGTCCATACGGTCGAGCCAATAACTGGCCCAACCTGCGCCGACTTCGAGAATGACGAGTTTGAGTTTTGGAAATTTCTCAAACGTACCGTACTGCATAAAACTCGCGAGCGCGTGCCGGGCAGCGTCCGAGGCTGTGACATTCAGAAAGAAGCTCTGCTTACGGACATACTCCAGATCATAGCGACCCGGCAGTGCCCACTGGGGTTCGAGGGAGGGATGGACCCCTAATGGGACGTCAAGCTCCTGGGCTTTGGCGAACAAGACATCATGGTCTGGATGGGCATGCGGTTTTCGGGTCATGACAAACTGGACGACCCAGCCGCCTTTACAGCCGGCTCTGACTGCCCGTTCCAGTTCTTCTGCGGCGGCGTGTGGATCGCCCAACGAAAGATGGGCAACCGGAATCAAACGGCCGCCACTGTCAGAGCACCAGTCCACGATCCAGCGGTTATACGCCCGGCACATAGCCTGGGCATAGTCGGCATCTTCACATTCAGTTTCCCACACCAGATCGAGGCTGGGATAAATAATCGCAGCCTCGAGTCCCTCTAAATCGAGGCGTTGCATCCGTTGCTTGGCATCCATTGCCCCGAGTAAAAACTCATCACCATAATGTTGACACCGATCAACCTCACCTTTTTCTCGCGTCACTTGGCCCATCGACCCAACATTCGAGAATGCTCCGCCACGGCTGACCCGTGAAGGCTTCCCGCAGATTTCCAAGTAATCCATGCCCTGATCGTCAACCTTTAAGCGTATCGCCGTTGAGCGATATTTGGGATCACAATACGTTTCCCACAGGTCTGCGGCTTCAAGGATATGGCCGTCTGCGTCTACAGCTCCCCGGAAGTTGAGTGTATCAATCTGTTCTTCGATGATGCGTGGCATTCAACCCTCCTGTAACGCTGCGCTTACCTCCAGGCACCCGATTCACTGGACTGATAGCCCAGCGCGCGGTAGACGGCATCGACCAGGCTCTGTCCCCGCTCATTGAGCGATGCGCCTGAGCCCATCCGGTTCATGGTATAGCCAAACGACATGCCGGCTTTCGGGTCGGCAAAACCAAACGAGCCGCCCGCGCCAACATGACCGAACGCCTCCTCGGAGAACAGGACACTGTCCTGCACGCCAGCCGGCTCCTGGCGGTTGTCCATGGTTTTCATGAAACCCAGAGCAAACCGGGTCGGCATGACCAGCACGGCGTCTCTGCCAGTCGAAGACGACACGCGGCCCATCCGGGCCAGGGTCTCGGAGTTGACGAGTTCGACGTCGCCTTTTTTTCCGCCCAGGGCGAGCGGCTCATACATGCCGGCCAGCCCACGGGCGTTGGTGATCCCGCCCGCCCCGCCGATTTCCGCGGCGTGCGCGGCCCGGCTGTCATACTCGGGAACGGCGCCCATATAACCGCCGACGTTGAGGATGGCCAAGGCCGCCAGCGTGCCTGGTGTGGCCATCTCCTGAAAGAGCGCGCTGTTTGGGTCGGGCTCGGCGGCGATCATGGGGGCAACCCTGGGCTCTTTGTCCTCGGGCAGGCCGATCCAGAAGTCCAGGCCGAGCGGGTCTGCGATTTCGTCCTTAAAAAACGTCCCGAGCGACTTCCCCGACACACGCCGGACCACCTCGCCGATCAGCCAGCCATAGGTGAGGGCATGGTAGCCGTTCCGGGTGCCGGGCTCCCAAAAGGGTTCTTCTTTGGCCAGAGCATCGACCATCAGGTCCCAATCCGCATAGGCCCCTTGCGGCAGGTCCTTGCGCACCGCGGGCAGCCCGGCCTGATGATTCAGCAGCATCTTAACCTGAACATTTTCCTTGCCGGCCTGGGCAAACTCGGGCCAGTAGCCGGCGACCGGCGCATCGAGGTCGAGTTGGCCGCGCGAGGCCAAGACGTGAGCGCAGATGGCCGTTGCGCCTTTTGTTGAGGAAAAGACGATGCTGACCGTCTCATCGGTCCACGGCGTATCGGTCTCGGTATTGGCCGTCCCGCCCCACAGATCGACCACGGTTTGCCCGCCGACGGTCACACACACTGATGCGCCAACTTCGTCCCGTTCCGCGAAATTACGCTCGAACTCCTGTCGCACTTCCTGAAACTTTTGATCGCACGTTCCCTGCACTGCCATGGTAGTCCTCCTTTTTTTGTCCAGACTTTATCCTTCTGCTGTATCAAACCGGAGCGGTAAAGTCTGTGGGCCTCGGACGATGATCGACGCAATCTGCTCAACCTGGTCTGTTGCACAGGCAAAGGGCGGACAGTCGAACAGCAGTGCTTCTAACGCATGCCGGCCTTCCAGCCGAGCCAACGGCGCGCCTAAGCAATAATGGATGCCATAGCCAAAGGCGACGTGATCCTGGGGATTGCGAGCGATATCAAAACGGTCCGGTTCAGGAAACTGCCGCTCATCACGATTCGCCGATCCCACGAGCAAGAGCACGTTCTGTCCGGCTGGAATCTTGCCGCCCTCCAACTCCACATCTTGCGCAGTCCGGCGGAGAGACGCCTGGACGGGCGAGTCATACCGGAGTGCTTCTTCGATGAGGGCAGGGACGAGGGAGCGATCAGACCGAACTTTGGCCAATTCGTTGGGGTGGTTGAGCAGCGCCAGAACCGCATTGCCAATCAAATTGGTCGTCGTTTCATTCCCGGCTAACAGCAGGAAGACGGCCAAAGCCAGAATCTCTGTCGAAGACAGCATATCGCGCTCTTCTTCGGCTTGGACAAGGGCACTAATCACATCGTTTCCCGGCTCCGTTCGTCGACGCGCTATCATCTGCTCGAAATAGGCCCGGAACTCCGCGCCGCTCTGGCGAACCTGAGCCCGCTCGGCCTCGTCAGTCGGGCGACGCGTGGCTTTCATGACGTCATCTGACCAACTCTTAAAATCATCGCGCCGTTCCGGTTCGACGCCAAGCATCTCGGCAATCACGGTCGTTGGGAGCGGCCCGGATAAGGTGGCAACGAGATCACTCTCCGGCTGACTCTGGAGGGTGTCGATCAGTTCTTGGGTAATCGTCTGCACACGCGGCTCAAGTGCTCGGACCAGGCGTGGCGTAAAGCCTTTATTGGCCAACTTCCGCAGCCGGGTATGATCCGGGGGATTCATATCAACCATCCACGGCACTTCTGGTACGGGGTTGAGATCACCCAAAGCTTCAGCGGTCACGACCGAAGACAAAAATATCTGTGGGTTCCGCAAGGCGAAGTCGACATCCGCATACCGGCTCAACGCCCAGCACTGGAAAGACTCCAGCCAAATGACTGGGGCTTTGTTTCTCAGCTCAGCGTAATACGGATACGGGTTGGCAGTTACTTCCGGGGAGAGTGGGTTAAAGTCCATAGTAGAAAGGCCCTCCTTACCTTATAGATTCTCACCTCCAACGCTTTTAACATGGCTGCCTTGCTCCGGTTTCCCTCTCCCCCTGGGAGAGGGCCAGGGTGAGGGTCTTTCCCCGAACCGATACCCTCCACAAAGACAACCGCACTGAGTCTAAGCGTTCTCAGCAAGCCGTTTCTGTCGCTCGCGGAGCAACAGGAATAACGGCAGACCGGCGGAAAATGCCACCAGCCACGAGACCGCGAGGCAAAGAATAAAATTCCGTGTCCCCAGCGTTCGCCCTTCGGAGAATAACAAGACGTTATACGCCGCAAAGGCGACCAACAGGTCGAACAGGAGCGAGGCCGTAACCGCGCTTTCCATCGGCACGGTGAAGAAATCAACCAGAAGATTCCCGCCCGCGCCCATATACTGGACGTTATAATACATAGGGAGGATAACCCCTAAGATAACCAGAGCCGCATAGACCATTTCCCGCGTTGTCATACTTTCCCCCTTGTTCAAAAAGATTTTACTCTTTGACCATCTTCTGGATGATTTAGAGTTCGACCAAGCGCATGTCCTTGCCCATTGCCTCGTCTGCAAACCACTGCGTGGCCCACTCGGGCTGACGCAGATTATCTGGGTTGTGAGAGGGAAGCAGCGTGCCAGCCAAAGTTAGAAGCAGCCGCGTCACACTGGAGAGAGAGGCTCCAGTCACGAGACCGGCAAGCATTCCCCGGAAACTCACCCGCTCGGGGGTACAAGCATCGAGACCCTCTGCCGCTATTTCAAAGGCATTTTGCAGATGGCATATGGTGCGCCAAAAGTAGCGTACCCGGTACGCATGACGACCGACGATAGCGTTGTACACATCGATTGCGCAATTACGATGCTCGAACTCCTCTACGAAGTGCCACAACATAAAGGCGGCAATGCGCGGGTCGCCTCCGCGAAATAAGTTCTCACGTTGCTCGACGAAGAAGCGTGTCGCTGGTCCAAAGCACAACTCAACGGAAGCAGCATAGGCTAGGTTAAACTCCAGTGACTCCTCGTCTAGCAGCCTCGTATAACTGGCGTGTATTTTGTCTCGTGTGTCTTCAAGCTGTGGGTACTTCTTGAGGAGCAGCGCCTGATGCGCGATGTGATGTTTGGCGTGTTGTGCCTCCTGCTTGCAGAAGAGATCGGCGTCGCGCTTCACGGGGCCTGAGAGCTGAGGCATAACTCCCCGGATGACCCTGATGAAGTGACCTTCAAACTCAGGGGCTATGAGTGTCGCCGCGTTGACCCAATCGCTCGCCCCGATGTTGCGCGGATTGAAACGAAAAGGAATGTCTTCATCGAATTGAAAATCGATTTTCCGGACTTTGACATCCGTCATATCGTCCCTCTCTTTTCTCAATCACTCGAGCCTTAATGTATCGATATCTGACCCGTACTCGCACAACTCCGTCCTACTGCGCGACCCAGCCGCCATCAACCGCCATCGGGAGGCCCGTGACAAAGGACGCCGCATCCGAGCACAGCCAGACGACGGCTTCGCCTACTTCGGCGGGTTCAGCCATGCGTCCAATCGGTTCAGCGGCAACTACCTGTTCCTCAATACCCGGATTGTCACGCGCTCCGCGTTCAAACATTGGCGTGCGAATCGCCCCCGGACACACGGCGTTGACGCGAATACCGGACTTGGCATATTCCAGCGCGGCTGTCTTGGTCAATCCGTTGACTCCATGTTTGGCCGCCACATACGCTGAAAAGCCAGGAAGACCAACCAGCCCCGCAATTGACGCCGTATTCACAATCGCGCCGCCGCCCTGGGTGAGCATCTGCTGGAGTTCATACTTCATGCACAGCCACACACCAGTCAGGTTAATCGATATGACCCGGTCCCAGTCTGCCTCGCCATAATCCACGGTCGGCTGGACCACACCTTCGATGCCGGCGTTATTGAATGCACAGTCGAGCCGTCCATAGATCTCAACCGCTTTCTTGACCATGGCCTCCGCGTCAGCAGGCTGGGCGACATCGGTTTGGACAAATGTTGCTTCTCCACCCGAGCCGTTAATCAGACGCACGGTTTCTGCGCCGCCCTCAACCCCGACATCGGCCACAACAACCTTGGCCCCTTCACGGGCAAAAATCTGCGCGGTAGCCCGGCCTATACCTGAACTGCCGCCAGTCACCACTGCTACTTTTCCGGCTAATCGGCCTGCCATGCTGCTCCTCCTTCGCCAGTCAGGAATTCGAACCGGATGTCCCTATCTCACACCTTCAGTCTATAGAAACGGATTGCATTTTCGCCCAGCACTTTGCGTTGGTCTGCCACGGGTAACGGCGCAATGCGTTCTTTGAGTTCCTTGACCACCCCGAAGTCGGCATCAATATGCGGATAGTCTGACGCCCACAGAAAATAGTCGGCTCCAATATGTTCGATGACCTTGGCGGTCAGCGTTTCATCAGGATCTGCCGATACCAGGCATTGACGATAGAAGTACTCACTCGGCGGCATTTTGAGATTGGTCCGGCTGGCCATGGGGCGGTACTTATGATCCAGCCGATCCAGCCAGGCCGAGATCCAGTTGGCCCCGGATTCGAGGACGGTACATTTCAGACGGGGGTATTTCTCAAACATGCCGAGCGACATCATTTGGGTGAAGGCGGCCATGACATCAATGGCCAGGAAGACAAAGGTAAACAACCCGGCTGACGCATCTGGCTTGAGCCATTCTTGAAATGACGGGTTATCGCGCACGATAACGTGAAAGCCGACCGGCAGCTCTAAATCCTGCACGGTCTCCCAAAAACGGACAAAGGCCGGATCATCAAAATGCTTACCACCTCGCGCCGGCATGTCAGGCGATAGATACACGCCAACACAGCCATTTTCTTTGGCCCATTTGGTTTCTTCGACCGCACCTTCTGGGTCAAGGAGCGAAATGTGGGCAATTGGAAAGAGTCGTTTGGGATGGTCGCTACAGAAGTCTATAATCCAGCGGTTATACGCCCGCGTATATGCCGCGGCCAGCTTGGCTTCCGTGATCCAACCTTCCCAGAAGATCCCAATAGTCGGATACAGCAGAGCAACATCAATCTGCTCTTCATCCATGACTGTGATCCGCGCATTCGGGTCATAACTGCCGAGCGGCGCGCCATCCGCATACGTTCGCCTGCCTGGAGTGAAGAAGGCCTCGAGTTCTTCGGCATCGGAGCCCACGCCACCAATCGC
This sequence comes from Candidatus Binatota bacterium, assembly GCA_011523265.1. Taxonomy (GTDB): domain Bacteria; phylum Desulfobacterota; class Binatia; order Bin18; family Bin18; genus Bin18. Next base: position 3,449 of record WTHD01000387.1, on the reverse strand, counting down.
GCCGAGTGTACCACGGGCGACTTCACACGGCTTGTTGTCGAATAACAACACCTCCCAGCCATTCTCATCGTGCTCCATGCGCACGGCCCGATCGCGATATTGAGGGTCAATATATTTCTGCCACGTATCGAGGGGCTCTAAGACATGCCCATCTGCATCGACAATCAGTCCACTCTTCGAGGTGCTCATAGGTTTTCTCCATTAAGCAGCCACCCGCTGCTGTTGTGCACACTCGCCGCTTCTGACGACTTTCCCCGGACGGGCTCCGGTTGCTTCGCCGTTTTCTTGTACGATTTCCCCGCTGACCAATGAGGCCACATACCCTTGGGCCGTTTGCATCAGGCGGGGCATGCCGGCCGGCAGGTCGTGCACCATTTCCGGCTTCTCAATGCGGAGCGCGCCCAGGTCTATGAGGTTCAAATCAGCTTTCATGCCGGGTTCGAGCGTGCCCCGATCGTGCATGCCGAACAGCCGGGCTGTATCGCGGCTCTGTTTCTTGACCACAAGCTCAATCGGAAGCTGGTACGGATCGTCTTTGGCGCGGTCGCGCACCCAGTCGATCAACATAAAGGTCTGGACACTGGCATCGCAGATCGTGCGCATATGAGCGCCCGAATCACTCCCACCCATGACGGTCAGGGGATGGGTCAGCATTGCGTACAACGGGTCACGACTCTGCTCGGCATAGCCGGCAATGGCATACATGAGGAAGGCGCGTCCATCGTCCTCTAACAACAGATCATACACAACTTCACGCGGATCACAGCCACGCTGGGCAGCTATGGCAGCGACATTATTGTCCCCATCAGGGAAGTAGTTGAGCGGTTGGCCCATGGGGTAGGTCATCTGCCACGTGGATTCCTGTTGATACAGGATGGACATACCAGCCGTGTTTGGGTCTTCTTCGGTCAGCAGGCGTTTGCGCACATCAAGGTTGCGTAGAGCCTGCATTTTTTCTGCATGTGGGAGGTCCTTGAGCGGTGCATAGCTCGGCAAATATTGGAATGGATTTTCACCTTGAAAACTGAACAGAATGGTAACCGGTCGGGCAAAGACCTGCGGAATAATCCGTGCTCCGCCGTTCGTGGCCGCCTCACAGCGCTGTAAGATATCGCGCCAGACATGTGGCTGTGGGTTTGTCTGTGCGAGCAGGAATGTCACCGGGCAGCCGCTTGCCGCCAGCTCCTGCATCCAGCCCAGTTCGCTATCAATGTTTTGTCCAAGTACGGCGTCTGAGACGACTTCCATGAGGCCGCGTCCAGTTTGGGTAATCCCGCGACCAATACCCAACAACTCGTCCGGGCTGGCGAAGGTACCAGGGACGGGCACGCCTTCTGGCGTGGCGTGTACCATGGTCCGAGAGGTGGAGAAGCCTAGGGCGCCGGCTTCAATAGCAGCCCGAGCCATGGTCGCCATTCGTTCGATATCTTCTAGCGTGGCTGGTTCTTTGCCAGCTCCCCGCTCGCCCATGATGTATAGGCGCAAAGGGATATGCGGTATCTGCGTGCCAACATCAATAGTGCGGGGAATAGCTTCGAGCGCGTCTAGATATTCCGGGAAGGTTTCCCACTGCCAGTCGATACCAGCCGACAAGGATTGGCGCGGAATATCTTCAACGCTTTCCATCATGCCAATGAGTTCTTCGCGACGCTCAGGTACAACCGGTGCAAAGCCCACACCGCAGTTGCCCATAACGATCGTAGACACTCCATGCCACAGAGATGGAGTCAGCAACGGGTCCCACGACACCTGGCCATCATAATGGGTATGAACATCCACCCAGCCAGGAGCCACGATGAGTCCGTCGGCCTTTACGGTTCGTTTCGCCTGTCCCAAGTCCGAACCTACACCACTAATCCGACCATCCGTGACCGCCACATCCCCACTGAAACTCGGTTGTCCGGTTCCATCAACAATCGTTCCGCCCTGAACGATGAGATCATGCATGTCGACTTCCTCCTCTTTGAATATTAACTTTCTGTGATTCTTACTTGCAGGTTATCCATCACGCCGGCAGCATACCCTTTGGCGACAATGCCATCTTGGTGGTGTCAAGCTCGGTGAGTCCGGTCTCGCCCCGGTCGAAGAGTGCGACCCACTCCTTCATCCATTCCGGATTGGCGACATGGGACGGATGATGGCCCGGCATGGCGTAACGGATTGTCCGTGGGAGGAAGGAGACAAACAATCGGAATGCAACCTTTTTGATTACCCAGCGCGTCTTCCACTTACCCCACAGGCCATCGGCCTTGAGCAATACGATATAAGAGCCCCGGATAAGGCCCATCATGTGGATCAGGGCACACAGGATGCCATAAGCTCGGTACCAGTGCCCACCATACAGATGTTGGTAGACATCAAAAGCGAGATTCTTGTGCTCGATTTCCTCGATCAGATGCCAGAGCCACATAGAAGCTACAGGCCGGTCAGCCTCGCCAAAGAAATACTCGCGCTGTTCGATCAGCATATGTGCAATCGACAGTGCCATGACCTCAAAACCGGCGGTATATGCGACTTGGTATTTGAGAGAGCGTTTTTCCAGTTCTTTATACTCGTCCTCCATCTGCTCTTCCCGCTCTCGGAGTTGTGGATAGCCCGCGGCGATTAGTACCTCGTTAAACCGACGGTGTTGTTTAAAGTGCTGGGCTTCCTGGCCCATCCAGGCTTTGGCTTCTTCTCGGAGGGCAGGGTCAGTGATGTGGGGCAGGGTCTGACGAATAGAATTAATAATAAAAGGCTCCATGTACGGCAGCAGCATCGAGGCGCCATTGGCCAACTGACTGAGGATGGGGTTGGAGGGGTTCCAGTAAGGTTTGAAGTCTTCGAGAAACTCGAATTGCACCTTCCGCACCAAAATCCCCTTGTCCGTTTTTTTATCGCTCATACGCGTAACTCCTCCTTAAAACGGTTGAACGCAGTGGGGTCACAAAACACAAACCGCCGCCCCTCAATGCTGAGTCCGTAATGTTCGCCCTCGCGCAAAGACTCATCCTCGCTGATCTCACGTCCGCCAAGCGCATGCAGGGTTTTCTGTAGAGACACTTTGGTACGAGGACGAAAACGTGCTGTGTCAGTGTGATTGGCTTTTGGCGCCATCGCTCCTCTCCTATCCGGTTGATGCTAATGGAATAGAGCAATGCCGGTGCCAACGATCATGCGAGAATGAGTGAGGAAATAATTCTAGGGGAATCAGGCGTTTAGATGGGGGAGGAGGAAATGAGCGGAGCGAGACTATAGAAGTGTGCACGGCAAATACCTGCACGCTGCACACTGTGCGCACGGTGTGCAGTACTATTATCTAAAATACGTCTCATTTTGACGCGGTCTGTAGAAACAGGTTTATTCCTGGTATGAACTTGTCTACGGAAAGGAAAGGAAGACAGTATGGCAGGACGATTAGGCGGCAAAGTGGCCTTGGTGACCGGTGGTGGCTCAGGTATTGGGCAGGC
>WTHD01000542.1 GCA_011523265.1 Candidatus Binatota bacterium | reverse complement strand
TATCTCACCGGTCTGGGCGCCTCGACCATTGTTGAACGGGCAGAACTCGCCGAGCCCTCGGGCCGCCCCCTGGACGCTGAGCGCTGGGCGGGCGGCGTTGATTCCGTGGGTGGACAGACCTTGGCCTCGGTCCTGCGGGGGACCTGTTACGGCGGGGCGGTGGCGGCCTGTGGTCTGGCCGGCGGGGCTGATCTGCCGACCTCGGTTCTACCGTTCATTCTGCGGAACGTGAGTTTGATTGGAGTGGACTCGGTGATGTGTCCCAACCCCAAACGGCAAACGGCCTGGGACCGTCTCGCCCAGGACCTGCCGCTGGACAAGCTGGACGCCATGACCGTGGTGGAACCCATGTCAAAAGTGTTGGAACTGGCTCCACAGATCTTGCGCGGACAGGTCCGTGGCCGCGTGGTCATTGATGTGAATGCCTGAGCTCGATGGGAAAAGGTAGTAACTTGGCCGTGACTGGTACGAATAACGGCAACGCCGAAGAACATCTCAGCCTGCCAGCCCGCGACCTCCACTTCCCCACCGACCGCTCCATGGGAGAGCTGTTCATTCGGGATGGCGTGCATCGCGCGGATGACTATGCCTTCTGGGAGCCGATTGGTCGGGCGCAGGGGGGTCTTGCCATTCCCGCCGGCAAAGAACTCCGGCTCAACGTCAACCCGCAGGCGTCCACCGATCTTTCGCCGTTTCGTGCTATTCCCGCCCGCGCCATTCAATATCTGCAACTCTCGGCCTCACGGGTGAATAACGACAGTCTGGCCCATCTGGCCCATTTGACCGGGCTACGCGTGCTATGGCTGTACGACACGCGGATCAGCGACGCCGGCCTGGTTCACCTGCAAAGCCTGAGCGGGCTGCGGGTACTCAACCTGCGCAGCACGCTGGCCAGTCGCGGCGGCATAGACGCCCTTCAGGCCAAGTTGCCCAAGTGTGAGTTCCGCCGACCGTGGTAATCTAGGGTCCTTCCATCTCGACCAACTCCAGCACGGTCCCGTCCGGGTCTTTGAAACACACAAAGCGCGCGCTCGGGGCGTCGGGAGGATCGAGCAGGACGGGTTCGGAGATAAACTCGACTCCGTGCTCTTTCAGGGTTTGGACATCAGCGTCAAGATTCGTGGTGAGCAGAGCAATCCGGGCGATCCCGAGATGGTAGAGATGCGGGTACGGCGGGTCGTCGTCTCGGGGCTCTTTCCATTCCAAGAGATCGATAAGCGGTGTGGTGGGTGAGCCCTCTAATTGGAGCAAGGCCCCCCGTACAAGATACGGCGGCATGCCGACCGCGGCCGCCACTGCCGGGCTGTTCCGCTCCGGCACTTCCCACATGACCTTGAACCCGAGCAACTCGTAAAACTGACGCGAACGCTCATAGTCACGACAGTTGACATTGACGTGCATCATTCCCGAGATGTGCATAACAGTCTCCTGGCTCTCCGTGGCGTCTTTCGAGGACGATGGTCTGTATGAAAAAGGAATAGCTCTCGGAAACCAAGAGAGGGTTTCCGAGAGTAGAGAGTGGTTACTTACCCTTATAGCCGGGGTTGGTGGGGTTATCGAGCCAGTCGCGCCGTTTCTCGTACGGCAGATCGATATAGGTCTGCATGGCCAGCAGGCCGTCGTCGGACAGCATGGTCTCCAGAAAGGCCGAGCTTTCAATATCGAGCCCGGCGGCGAGGTGGGTATCGTTGCCGGCATGGACCGCGTGCTTGGCGCGGGCAACGGCAATCGGTGGGAAGTTGGCAATCTCATGGGCAATTTCCGTGGCCCGGGCGAGCGCGTCGTCGGCCACTTCGTGGACCAGACCGAAATGGAGCGCTTCGTCGGGCGGGACCACGCGAGAGCGAATCACGAACTCAAGCGCGCGTCCGACCCCGATCAGCCGCGACAGGCGCTGGGTGCCGCTGCCGCCGGGCAGAATGCCGAGTTTGACTTCCGGGAATCCATAGCGATAGTCACCCTTCTGGCCGATACGCAGGTCGCACGACAGGCTCAGTTCAAACCCCCCGCCCATGGTGTCCCCGTTCATGGCAACGATGATGGCCTTGGGCAGCTCGCTCAGATTCTTCAGCATGGCATGGTAGGCGGCGGTCAGCGAGGTGCCGGCTCGTCGCATGGCTTCCCGGTCCTTGGCCAGATCAACCAACTCTTCCACGCTGTAGTGGGTAATGAACTTGCCCTCCATCGCGCCGGTCAACACGACGGCCCGGATAGCGGGGTCGCGCCAGTCCTCGATCAGTTTCCACAACTCCTGGGTGCCTTCCGCACAGAAATAATTCATCGGCGGGTTATGGTATTTTGCGATCACGACCCCGTCGCTCTGTTCAGTCTGCCAATAACTCATGCTCAGCCCTCCTTTGTCCGTATGGATTTTTCTGGTTGCATATGCGAGTCGTCACCGGACGGCAAGGGCTGGCCTGCACGGGAGAGAAAAAAAGAGCCCACCGGGGTGCGGTGGGCTCGTATGCTGTATCAACGCGAGTGTCGCTGGTCAGCGCCGGCGTTTAGCGGTCTGCCTTTCGGGACTTAATTGTGACGATCTTTTTCTCGGCGTCCTGAGCGGTTTCCCAGGCATCGTGCTTGGTAGCACAGCACATCAGCACCCTGGCCAGGGTGTCCTTATGCTCGACGCCAGTGGTGTCCTGACAGGGACCGCAGGACCAGAGGTCCTCTTTAATCTCACCGATTTCTCCACCAATTACTTGTGGCATAATCACCTCCTGTTTTTTCTTTTCTTATAGCGCAAGACCTATTGTCAGGTCCAGGGGTTGATACCCGGGCGGGGCCGGGCAATTAAAACGTTGAAACAATTTCGCCAAGGGAGGGGACAAGATGGGTACAAACAGTGGTATTCCTGAAATAAAAGGTAAACCCCAAATGCTGCAAGGGGTGAAAGAATATCCTAGAGAAGGCTTTACGGATAACGCAAGCTTTGGAGGTGGCCAA
>WTHD01000023.1:5217-14218 GCA_011523265.1 Candidatus Binatota bacterium | reverse complement strand
GACCGGCATTGCTAGTTGCCAGGACTTGAATGGCCAGCAGGCCGGCGTTGCGAGCCCCATCAATAGCGACGGTCGCAACCGGCACGCCGGCCGGCATCTGAACAATAGACAGCAGAGAGTCCTGGCCGCTTAAGGCCGCGCTCTTGATCGGCACCCCGATAACCGGCAGGGGGGTATGGCCGGCAACGACCCCCGCCAGATGGGCGGCTCCCCCAGCTCCGGCAATAATGACCTTGAGGCCCCGCTCAACCGCCTGACTCGCATAGTCGGTGGCATCGTGCGGTGTCCGATGGGCGGACAGGACGCGGATTTCATACCCAACCTCAAACTCCTCACAGACTTTGGCCGCTTCCTTCATTGTGTCAAGGTCTGAGTCACTACCCATAATAATGCCGATCTGAGGGTTCATGCTTTCTCCTTTTCATTCCTGTGTAGGGGCGACGTGCGTGTCGTCCCTGTGATCAACAAGCGATTCCAATATATGCTCCAGATGTACACTGCGGGAGCCTTTGACCAGCATGAGTTGCGGCCCGTCGGCCTGCCGGACCAGAGCGTGGACACATGGGGCGGCGGCTGTTGCGTCGGGAAAGACGTGGGCCAGGAGCCCGGCCTGAATCGCAGCTTCGGCAAGCTGCGGAGCGTACTGACCAACCGTCACCAGGGCGTCCGGCGCTGGTGTGAGCCCGGTGACATAGGCCCCGATCTCTTTGTGCCGCGGCTCGCTGACTGTCCCGAGTTCGAGCATATCGCCCAGGACGAGGATCAAGCGCTCACCGGCATGCCGAATCGTATTGGCGGTCTGGAGCGCGTGCTGCATGGAGGCTGGATTCGCATTATAGCAGTCGTCCAGCACAGTGAGGTAGTAGGCGGGAACGGTGAGCGGGGCGAGACGGCGGGGCGCCCCCTGGGCGGTCCGTAGCGTTGTGCAGGTCGCATCAAGGTCCAAACCGTTCTCCAAAACTACGGCTATGGTCGCGAGGGCTGCGGGGACGCAATGGGAGCCGATGAGCGGCAGCTGCACCTGTCGACGCTGTCCCTGGACATGCAGCTCAAAACACGTCCCCATCCGCGACACCTGAATCTGCGAGGCCCGGACCTGGTTTGTGGCTTGTTCACCAAAGGTGACAATTCGGCACCGGGTCTGCTGCTGGACGGCGGCTAGCAGCACGGGATCGTCGCCATTGATAATGGCCACCCCGTCGGGCGACAGGGCCGTCAGGAGTTCGGTTTCAGCGGCCAGCACTCCGGCCAAGTCACCGAGCGTCTCGGTATGTTCCTCGCTAAGGGAGGTAATAACCCCAATGTGGGGCTGTGCAAAGCGACCCAGCAGGGTGAGCTCTCCGGGGCCGCTCGTCCCCATTTCCAGGACCAGGAAGTCGTCTTCCGGCGCGGCACGCAGCAGAGTCAGCGGCAGACCGATATGATTATTCAGATTCCCCTGGGTCGCCCGGGTAGGTCGTTGGGCGGTAAAGACCTGGGCCATCAGTTCTTTGGTCGTTGTTTTGCCGTTGCTGCCGGCAATACCAATCACCTGTGCGGACAGCCGCTGGCGGTGCCAGGTGGCGAGGTCTTGGAGCGCGGTCAGCGGGTCGGCAACTTCGATACCAGTGGCGCCGTCCGGCGGCACCACTGGGAAAGTCGGCGAAAAAAGAAAGCCGGCCGCTCCGCCCTCTACCGCGGCCGGGATATAGCTATGCCCATTGACCCGCTCCCCGGCGAGCGGAACGAACAGCGCCTGAGGAGCGATGTGACGTGAATCGATGCTGACCGAGGTAAAGAGCGTGTCCGGACGCCCCCACCTGAGCGTTCCTCCGGTAGCGGTACAAATGTCGTGCGCGCGCAGTGCAACTCCCACAATGGACCAACTCTATCGAGGCGGCCTAGGCGTCGCAAGCGTACAGGGTCAGAGCGTGTCCCTGGAATACGGTACGCTCCATTGCTCTCCTGTTCGCCGCGTGTCACCATGCGCGTATGAGCCAGCGGGAAGAACAGGCCGGGACGATTGTGCAGACGCTGCACCGACATGGCTATACGGCCTATTTTGCCGGTGGCTGTGTGCGGGATCGCCTGCTGGGCATTCAGGCCAAAGACTTCGATATCGCCACGGATGCCCGGACCGCCGAGGTCCGGAAAATATTTCCGCAGACGATCCCGGTCGGGGCGCAGTTCGGGGTGGTCCTGGTTGTCCTGGAGGGTATGCCCTATGAGGTGGCGACGTTTCGGGCGGACGGCACCTATCGTGATGGCCGTCACCCGGTGGCGGTCCGCTTCAGCACAGCCCGGGAGGACGCGCTCAGGCGTGATTTCACGATTAACGGCATATTTTTTGATCCGCTGACGGACACGATCATCGATTATGTGGGCGGGCAAACAGACCTGAACAACCGGCTCATTCGGGCCATTGGGGAGCCGGCGGCACGCTTTCACGAAGATCGCATACGCCTGCTGCGGGCCGTCCGCTTTGCCGCCCGGCTGGGCTTTACTATCGAGCCCGAGACCTGGCGGGCCGTGGGCCAACTCGCTCCGACGCTGACCGACATGGCCTGGGAGCGGATCGGCGACGAGATAGTGAAACTCCTGACCGAGGGCGGCGCACACCCGGGGATGAAGCTGTTGGTGGAGTCGGGCCTGCTGGCGGCCGCGCTGCCCGAGGTTCTGGCGCTACACGGGGTGGCGCAGTCGCCCGATTTTCATCCCGAGGGCGATGTGTTGGTTCACACGCTGTTAGTGCTGCACCAGCTCGACACCCTGGAGCAGCCGAGCGAGAGCCTGGCCCTGGGAGCGCTGCTCCACGACATCGCTAAACCACGCTGCCAGCAGCGGGCCGGAGAGCGCATCACCTTTCACGGCCACTGCGAGTCCGGCGCGGAGATGGCGGTCGATATCTGTCAGCGTCTGAAACGTTCGCGTGCGATCTGGGAGCGGGTGGCCTTTCTGGTTAAAAACCACCTGCGGCTGCTCGACGCGCCCCGCATGCGAGCGGCAACGCTCAAACGCTTCCTGCGCCTCGACGGCATTGAAGAGTTGCTGGAGCTCGCCCGCCTGGACGCCCTGGCCTCGCACGGCAATCTTGAGGCGTATACATTCTGCCGTCAAAAACTGCTCGCGCTCGACCCCGGGGAGCTGCGCCCGCCCCGTCTGTTGAACGGCCGGGACCTGATCCAACTCGGATTTCAGCCCGGTCCGCAGTTCTCCACCATCCTGAGGGCTCTGGAGGAAGCCCAACTCGAAGGCCGGGTGTGCACCCGACAGGCCGCGCTCTCCTGGGTACACCAAAACTGGATGCAGCAGCACTGACACCTCAGGAGGCCTGGGCGGTCTGGTCCGACAGGGGAAGCGTGAGCGGCAGGGCGACCCGGACTGTGGTTCCGTGATTGACCTTGCTCTCGATCCGGAGTGCACCGTTATGGGCCATCACAATATGCTTGACAATGGCCAGCCCCAAACCTGTTCCCCCCAACTCGTGGGAACGGGCTTTATCCACCCGGTAAAAACGCTGGGTCAGACGCGGGATATCGGCTTCCGGGATGCCACAGCCGGTATCGGCTATGGCAATCTCCAGCCAGTCCTGGTTGCCGTTGCCTGTCACATCAAGGACAGGTTTTGGGTCTCTTGCGTCTTTTGGGCCGGTTGGGTCCTTGGGGTCCTTTGACTCAACAGACTCAACAGACTCAACAGACTCAATAGACTCAATAGACTCAATAGACTCAATAGCGGAGTGCAGTGCCGCGGTGACCGTGACCCGACCCTGAGCGGGCGTATATTTGACCGCATTGTCAATCAGGTTGATCAGGACTTGGTGCAGGCGGTCCCGATCTCCTCTCACGGTTGGGAGGGCGGGCGGAATATGCTGAGAGAGGGTGACCTGCCCCCGCTGGGCTTTCTCCTGTAGCACATCAAATACTTCCTGGACGAGTTCGGGAATATGGAGTTCCTTCCGATGGAGTTCGGTCTGCCCCAATTCCAGGTTGGACAAAGTCAGCAGGTCGTCTATGAGACGGCTGAGGCGTTCCGAGTGCCGGTCAATAATCGTAAGGAAGCGGGTCGCGTGCTCGGGGTCGTGGAGGGCTCCTGTGAGCAGGGTTTCCGCATAGCCTTTGATCGCGGTGAGCGGAGTCCGGAGTTCATGCGACACGTTGGCCACAAAGTCGGCCCGGATGGATTCGAGCCGTTTGATCGGGGTCAAATCGTGACAGCTTAACACATGCCCGCTGGTCGCTGGCTGGCTTTCCTGAGGCGCCCCGTACCCTCCGCTCTGGGGCAGGCGCAAGACGTTCACGGCGAGCTGTCGTGGCTCCTGACCCTCGACTTCGATTTCCTGGGTAACGCCCTCCGCCGATTCTGCGGACAAAAGCTGGTGCAGAAGCGGGTGGCGGGAAAATTCCTGAAAGGGCCGACCCTGCCAGTCTTCCGTTGGGTCCAGACCAAACAAGTGCAGAGCGGCCGGGTTACAGCGCACGATGTTACCATGCGGATCAATCACAACAATGCCTTCAGCCATGCTGTGGAGCAGGGCTTCGAGTTCTTTCTTCTCGTCTTGGAGCTGCTGAAGGTGTTGGCTTTGTGCGGTGAAGAGTCGGGAGAGCTGGTACTCGATGGTGCCCAACAGGTCGTTCTTTCGGACGGGAAAAGCGGGTGGCGGGGCGCGGTTCGGGACGACCTCTAGAAAAGCACTGAGCGCGCTCAAACGCCGCCGGAACTGTGCCCGCTGACGCAATGCAGTACCCAGCGCGCCAAGGCTACAGACAAGGGCTCCGTACCAAATCCACTGCGGCCTTGTGTCCGCAGGAAAGAGTAAAAGGAGGTGGATCAGGAGCAGGGCCAGCAGAGCGAGACCGACCGGAAACAGAACGGCAAAGGTAATATTGTCTCTCACACGAACGGGCTGCGTTGCATCCGGTAGCTGCGCGATTAGGTCTCGAGCGCCTCCGGATTAAATTTATACCCAACCCCACGCACGGTCAGGAGCAGACTGGGGGTGGCGTCATCTTGCTCAATACGCTTTCGCAGGCGGCGGATATGGACGTCGACCGTACGGGGCTCAATATAGACGTTATGCCCCCACACCAGATCAAGGATTTGGGTCCGGCTGAAAACGCGGTTGGGGGACTGGACGAAAAATTTAAGCAGTTCAAACTCGCGCAGACCCAGTTCGAGCGGATTGCCATCGAGCTGCACTTCGTAGGTATCGTAATCGATCTGCAGGCGGCCACGGACATACATCTGGTGCGGCTGGTCCGCCGGTGTCCCATAGGTCCGCCGCAAGACCGCCTTGACCCGAGCCACGAGTTCGCGCGGACTGAAGGGCTTGGTCATATAGTCGTCCGCCCCCATTTCGAGGCCCAGGACTTTATCGACCTCGGAGGCGCGCGCCGTCAGCATCAGAATCGGGACGGTGGCCAGCTTGTCCTGGGCGCGCAACGTTCGACACACCTCAAGGCCGGACAGACCGGGCAGCATGAGGTCGAGAATAATAAGCGCCGGCCGTTCGGTAGCGGCAAGATGCAGACTCACTTCACCGTCACTCGCTTCGAGGACGGTAAAACCCTCGGTTTCCAGATGATATCGAACCAAGTCACGGATGTCTTTTTCATCTTCAATGATCAGCACCTTCCGCTTGGGCAAAGAGGAAGCGTGCCCGGCATCTGTAGGTCTGTTGGAGGACACGTTTCCTCTTCCCGCCGCCTCCGCTGTCTGCTGTTGTCCCGCCATAACCTCCTCTGTTTTAGACTGACTCGGGTAAGGGCGAGATGTGGCGTATGCTCTTGCCCTTGGCCAGGTAGATCACCATCTCGGCGATATTGGTTGCGTGGTCAGCCACCCGCTCCAGGTATTTGGCAATAAACAATATCCGCATGGCGCGACTGGCGTATTCGGGTTCCCGCCGCATCGTCGACAGCATGGTGTTGAAGATCTGAGCGGTTAAATCATCGATCCGGTCATCGCGCTGACACACGCTCAGGGCGAGGTCGGGCGCCTCGGACACAAAATCGCTGAGTTTGTCTCCGAGGGAGATGCGCGTGTCGGGGGCAGCGGTAACATCAGAGGAGGACTGCAAAAACGCGTCGAGGCTGTCGCGCAGCATGGACCGGGCGCCCTCGGCCATTTCGGGTAATTCCGGCCGTGGAGCGAGGGGCGCTTCCTGATTGAGCTCGATCGCCCGCTCACAGATATTCTCGGCAATATCGCCAATGCGCTCAAGATCGGTTGAAATCCGCAGACTGGTGGTAATAAAGCGCAGATCCCGAGCGGCCGGCTGATGCAGGGCGAGGAGACGGATACAGGCTTCATCAATGGCGACATCAAGATAGTTGACCATATGGTCGCGCTCTATAATCTCGTGGGCGGTCTGCGAGTCGCGCTCGACGAACGAGGTGAAGGCGTCCCCGATCTGCTTTTCAACCAGCCCGCCCATTTCCAACACCTTGGCCCGAAGCTGCTGGAGTTCTTCTTCGTACTGGCTATCCGTATGAAGTGGCATAATGGCCTCCGCTTCTTGCCGATCTAGCCGAATCGGCCGGTAATATAGTCTTCGGTTGCCTGGATTGAAGGGGTGGTAAATAGTTTTTCGGTCTCCCCAAACTCTATCAACTCACCCAAATACATAAAAGCGGTGAAATCCGAGACCCGTGCGGCCTGCTGCATGTTGTGGGTAACGATGACAATCGTATACTGCTTTTTCAGCTCATGAATAAGTTCTTCAATTTTTGTCGTGGCAATCGGGTCCAGGGCGGAGCAGGGCTCATCCATCAGGACGACTTCGGGCTCAACCGCAATGGTCCGGGCAATACACAGGCGTTGATGCTGACCACCGGAGAAACCGAGCGCATTGTCATGCAGCCGATCCTTGGCTTCTTCCCAGAGGGCGGCGGCGCGCAGGCTCTTCTCGACAATATCGTCAAGCTGCGCCTTGTTGTGGATACCGAGCACGCGCGGCCCGTAGGCAACGTTTTCATAGATGGTCTTGGGAAAGGGGTTGGGCTTTTGGAACACCATGCCGACCCGTTTACGCAGCTCGGTGACGTCAAGCGTGGGATCAAGAATTTGGATACCGCCCACGACGATACTGCCGCTGGTCGTACAGCCGTCGATCAGGTCGTTCAGGCGGTTCAGGCAGCGCAGCAGGGTGGACTTGCCACAGCCCGACGGACCAATGAAGGCTGTTACCTGGCCTTTTGCAATATCCATATCGATATGCTTGAGGGTCTGGGTCGTGCCGTCGTAGCTGAGACACACGTCCCGGATTTCGACTTCGATATTGTCCCGCGTGCCGAAAAGAGGGAACGTGTCCAGCATCTCAGGTCTATTGGAGGACACGTTCCCTCTTTGTGCGGTGGGGTCGTGGCCGTTGCCCGAAGCCGGGCGCGGCGGCAGGGTCACGGCGTGCCCGACTGGAGGTTTTCCCTGGCTTTCCATACTCACTCTCCCTTTAGAAGGCGCCAAAGCGTAAGCGGCTGCGTAAACGGTTCCGAATCGCAATCGCAGCCAGGTTCAAGGCAATGACAATCACAATCAGCAGCAGGGTCGTCATGAAGACCATAGGCTTGGCCGCCTCGACATTCGGCGACTGAAAACCGACATCGTAAATGTGAAACCCCAGATGCATAAACTTCCGTTCCAGATGAAAGAACGGCCAGTGGCCGTCAACGGGTAAGGTCGGGGCCAGCTTGACCACGCCGGTGATCATGAGCGGAGCGACTTCCCCGGCGCCGCGGGCCATGGCCAGAATAGTCCCGGTCAGGATGCCCGGCAACGCACCGGGAATAACGATCTTTCGCAGGGTTTCCCACTTGGTCGCGCCAAGCGCCAATGAGCCCTCCCGCCACTCTGTTGGAATGGCGGACAAGGATTCTTCGGTGGCGACAATAACCACCGGGACGGTCAGCAGGGCTAAGGTCAACGAAGCCCACAGAATCCCGCCGGTGCCATAGGTCGGGGTGGGCAGGGAATCCTGGTAGAAGAGTTGGTCCAGCGACCCGCCGATCACATACACAAAAAACCCGAGGCCAAAGACGCCAAACACAATCGAGGGCACGCCGGCGAGGTTGTTGACCGCAATCCGGACGGCGCGAACCAGAGGGCCCTGCTTGGCATACTCGCGTAGATACAGGGCGGCGACCACGCCAAAAGGGACAACTACAATGCTCATGATGATGACCATCATGACCGTCCCGAAAATGGCGGGGAACACGCCGCCCTCGGTATTGGCCTCGCGCGGGTCTTCCCAAAAGAATTCCCAAAATCGAGTCACGTACAGGCCGAAGCGTTCAAGCCAGTTCATATTATTGGGCAGGAAACCGCGCACAACACCGGCGATAGCCAGCTCTTTTTCTTTGCCGTTAATGTCCTGCACAGTCATGTGATAGCGCGAGTTTTCCTGGTATAACGCGGAGAGTTCCTGGGCCTTTTCTTCATAGGCTTGTTGCAAAGAGGCGATGTCCTCCTCAAGCGCGGCAATTTTTCCGGCGGCCCTGGTGGGGTCGGTCTCGCTGCGCTGGGTGCGCTTGACCTCGATGCGCAGTTGTTCGAGCTCGTAGTTGATATCACCGATGTCCTTCTTTTCGATGGTGTGGATATCGTCCAGCGTGTCTTGAGTTTGGGTATGGAGTTCGAGGAATTTTGGCCAGGCCTGGTCAAAGCCCTCGGCGACGATTTCTCCGTCCTGTCGCACCGTGGTGAGAAAGCCAAAAAACGGGCCCCATTCATACCGTTCCAAATACATCGCCTGCTCCGGAAACGCGTGCCCGGTCATCAGGCTGTCATCCACCCAGCGAAAATCGGAACCGTACAGGTCACGGTTGGCAACCTGAAACTGCGTCCGGTACTGTTCCTGGCCGTCGTCGACCGACTGCGGAATAGCCTCCTGGGCACGGACCGACCCCAGAAGCTTTTGCCCGTCCTGAAGGTCAACGGCCCTGAGTTGGTCGGGCCAGAAGAACCCGAGCGCATTGGCCCCAACGATCCAGATTAAGGCAGCGATCATGAGCAGACTGAAGGCCAG
>WTHD01000023.1:0-5117 GCA_011523265.1 Candidatus Binatota bacterium | reverse complement strand
CATTGGCCCCAACGATCCAGATTAAGGCAGCGATCATGAGCAGACTGAAGGCCAGAGTGCCCCCCGTCATCCAGATGAACGGGTCGCCGCTGCGGAGAAAGCCTTTGAAGAGGAGACGTGTCCTCCAATGAGTCTGTGTAATGCTGGACACGTTTCCTCTTTTGAACATGCCACCCCCCCTCTTCCCCCCCGACGGGGGGGATGGGTATTGATGTGGCGCTGCGGGCGCCGGGGAATTAGATGCGGCCATAACGATCTCGCAAGCGTTGGCGGACAACTTCCGCCGCGGTATTGACCAGAAATGTTAAAATAAAGAGGAGCAGAGCAGCCAGGAAGAGAACGCGGTAGAGCGTCCCGCCGTGGGGCGCTTCCGGAATTTCCACCGCGATATTCGCCGATAAGGCGCGGAAGCCGGTAAAGGGATCAAAATCCATGACGGGCGTATTGCCGGTGGCCATGAGGACAATCATGGTTTCCCCAACCGCCCGTCCAAAGCCGATCATGATGGCCGAGAACACACCGGGGCTGGCTGTTGGCAGCACGACCCGCAGGGCCGTTTGCCAGCGCGTCGCCCCCAGCGCTAACGAGCCTGAAATCAGATGCTGGGGAACGTTGGAAAAGGCGTCCTCACAGATGGTGTAGATAATGGGGATGACGGCGAAGCCCATGGCAAAACCCACAATCAGAGAGTTGCGCGGGTCATACCGAACCCCGGAGGTGTCGTACAGCCATTGGGGAAAATCACCGGCGAAAAAGGCGGCCTCAAGCGGGGTGTTCAACACGACACAGACGTAGACGGCGAGCATGATCAGCGGGGCCAGGAACAGGAGTTCCACGCCCGATTTCAGCCTGCTGCGAAAACCAAGGGGCAACAGCCGCCAGACACATGACGCGCCCAGGGTCACCACAGGCAGCACGATAAACATCAGCAATAGAGCTGGCACCATGTCGGCCACCAGAGGTGCCAACCACAGGCCGGCGAAAAAGCCGAGCACGACGCTGGGCAGGGCGGCCATCACCTCAACCGAGGGCTTGACCATATTGCGCAGCCGCGGATGCATGAACTGTGAGGTATATATCGCGCCGCACAGACTGAGGGGAATGGCTAACAGCAGGGTGTAAAAGGTTCCTTTCAAGGTCCCGTAGGCGAGCGGGGAAAGGCTGAATTTCGGCTCAAAATCGTCCGTTCCACTGCTGGATTGCCAGGTATAGTCCGGGGCTTCATAGCCCTCGTACCATACCTTCCCGAACAGAGAGGAAAAGGTGATCTCCGGATGGGGATTATCAACCACCCAGTTGTACAACTGACCCTGTTGATTGAGAGCGATGATACCATTTGTCCGTGGGGCATAGGCGAGCTGTGTAACCGGGCTGCTGGCTGTGTCGCGGCTCAACATGGTGGTTTCGGTGGTTGAATACTGGATGCGGACCGTGCCGCTGGTATCGCCGGTCACAAAGCCTTTATTCCGTGGAGAGGGAGAGATGGTCGTGATAGGTGCGTCGTGGGACTGCATCACGTGAATTTCACGAAAGGGAAGTTCGGCCGGATTATCCTGGTCGCGTACCTGGAACCAGACACTCACCCCTCCGGCGTCATCTCCCATGACGAGAGAGCGGTCGCCAATCAACCAGGCCATAGCCCGGACGGGAGCCCGCTCTTGGCCCCGCATGCGCGGCTTGACCTGGGGTGCAGCAGCGTCACGAATATCCCAATGGAGCACTTCACCGGTTTCCAATGCGGCAAACAGGTTTCGCTGTTCTGCATCTAACGTCAACGCTGTCGCGTTCGCATCCAGCGCCGCTGAGAATTCTGCGCGGTGTTCCGATACCTGCGTCTCGCCCAGGAAGGATTCTTCGACTGTCCGAGACAGGAAGAGGAGGGTGCGTGGACCGAGCAGGGCGGCCAGTGTCATCTTCTCCTCGTCTTCGCTGGCACTCTGGTAGGCCAGGGCCTGAATAGCGCGGCCTTGTGGGTCGAGGACAATCGCCTCATCTTCCATAACCTGAGGCGTGCTGATGCGGGTCTTGCCCTCGAACGAGACCGGGAAGGAAATCGTCAGGGGAACAACGACACCGTCCGCGGTTCCGAGCACGGCGGTGTGCGTCAGGTTACGATAGTGCACCGCGGTGATCCGCCGTCCCTGCAGGGCTTGGATTTCATACCGTTGGAGGAGTTGGTTGTCCGCGAGGGACAGAAAATCAACTGTTCCCGCCAAGGTAATAGTGTAGGCGATTTCTCGATATTCATCGATGCCCAGCGCGAGGACATCCGCATGGGGCCCGCTACCGACCAGGTCGGTCAGCGGAATTGGCGGGGTCTCAAGCTCCGCAGTGGGCGCCTTCCAGAGGGGTAAGGTTTCGGCCACGATCACAAAAAGAATCGCGGCGATGCTCAGAATAACGGCAAAGCCACCAAAGGTGATCAGAATAGTCGCGGCCTTATCAACCAGCTTTTTCCGCCGGAGTCGGCTTTTATCTTCGGTCGCCGAGAGACGGACACCGACCGGCTGCACTCCGTTTTCAGCCGGTAGCGATGACGGTTGGGAGGGACGTTCCTGCGTCTCCGGCATGGTAGACCTACCTTATGCTATTCTGCGAACAGGGCAAGCGGTGAACAAAGAGGAAACGTGTCCGGCATCATACATGCCAGTGGAGGACACATTTCCTTTTTCGAAGGCACGCGCGAGAAGAGCGCTTATTCCAAGGCCGCTCGATCTTCATTCACCAGCTTGGCAGACATTGGATAGTAGCCGTCCTTGACCACGATCTCTTGTCCTTCCTTGCTCAGGACGAACTTGAGAAATTCCTTGGTCAGGGGATCGAGCGCCTTGTTCGGCTCCTTGTTCACATAGACAAGCAGGAAACGGGACAAGGGGTACTTCCCGCTGGCCACGTTCTCGTACGTGGGCTCGATATAATCGCTACCCTCTTTGACCAGAGGGATGGCGCGTACGCCAGAGGTCGTGTAGCCAATACCGCTGTAGCCGGCCCCTTTTCTGTCCTCGCTCACGCCCTGGACCACAGAGGCCGAACCCGGCTGCTCTTTCACCGTATCCTTGTAGTCTCCCTTGCACAGCGCGACCTTCTTGAAGAAGCCGTAGGTGCCCGAGGCGGAATTCCGACCGTACAGGCTGATCGGGGCCGAGGTCCAGTTGTCGCTCAGACCCAGGTCGCCCCAGGTGGCGGTATCCAGAGTCGCGCCGCATTTGCGGTTTTTCGAGAACAGGGCGTCGACCTGCTGGATGTTGAGACCCTGGATCGGATTATCCTTATTGACAAAGACGGCCAGTGAGTCGAGCGAGGTCCGAATCGGAGTTGGTTTGTAGCCGAACTTCTTCTCAAACTCGTCCGTCTCTTTGCTCTTCATGGCACGGGACATGGGACCGAGTTGGGCCGTGGCTTCAATCAACGCCGGCGGGGCGGTGCTTGAGCCTTTGCCTTCGATCTGGACATTCACGTTGGGATAGACTTTTTTAAACCCTTCGGCCCAGAGGGTCATCAGGTTGTTGAGCGTGTCAGAACCGATGCTGTTCAGGTTGCCCGAGATGCCGCTGACCTTTTCATAACTGGGCAGGTCGGCGTCGACCTGAATCGTCTGGGCGCTTGCCACCGAGGCGCTCAGCGCCAAGGCTCCACACAGGACCAGTAGTTTTCGCATTTTCATACTCTCTCCTCCATAGGGATTACTTTAGAAATCGACCATGAAGCGCGCCTGGACGATATCGGCATCGCCGCAGTGGTCACCCATGTCGCCTTTGTAATAACAGTCATCTTCATCCAACATCGCCCGCACATAGTTGAGCATGAAGCGCATGTTAGGGTTGAGATACCAGTTGACGCCAAAGGTGAAGTTGCTCAGCTCGCCGCCGTTCATGTCCTCGTCGTTCAGGTCGAGCATGGAGTAGCGGGCCGCGAGTTCCAACGCCCCGTAGCCGCCCTTCCAGTCGAAATTGTTCTTGGGCTTAACCCGGTCGAACGCTCCATTCGAGGTCTTGTAGGCTCGATGCTCTCCGGTCAGGAAGAAACTGCCGAAGACGTAAAACCCATCATATTGGATGTCGTCTCCCGAGGGTCGGTCAACCAAGGCGCTCATCCACTCGAACTGCACCGAGGCCGGGCCGTATACCAGCGCTACTTCGGGGTTGAAGTAGTCCACGTCCTCGATGTGAAACTTCGGGGTTTCCACGAACCGAGGGCCGAGATGCGCTTCGGGCCGTTGACGCCACCGAATCTTGTTGCCCTTGTCGTGGAACGCGTGCCGGTATGACAGTCCGAGGTGGAGGAGCTGCCGGCCCTTTTCCTGATACCAGGGCAGGATCGTAAACCGGGTGGTGGCATTGTAGATCCCGCTGTTGCCGAAGGTCGTGCTGGTGTCGGTCGGATTGCCTTCCCGGAAAAAACCGAACGCCGCGGTGGCGCGCTTATCCAGAAAGGCCCGGTTCAAGCGCACGCCGAGGTTACGGCCGCTGGAGAACACGTTCGGCAGCGAGCGCTCCATAAAGGTAAGGTATTTACTGCTATTCAGTTCTTCGAGCGAGAACGGTTCCTTGAAATGACCGACCGTGAAGTTCCCGGCCATGGGAACTTTCCTGATCTGAATATAGGCGTCCTTATACGGGTCGGAGCTGGCGAAGTCATACTCAAACTTGTACTTGATGTTGCCGTAGACGCTGCCTTCCATGAAGAAGCGTGCCCGCCGGAATTCCGTGCCATCGCCGATTCGGCCAAACTGTCGTCGGACCTTCTTGTCCGTGCTGTAGACGGCCCAGTCGTTCTGGATCCGACCGCCGATCTTCAGCTTGAATTTGCCATCGGCCGAGTCGAGCCGCAGACCGCTCTTCCAGTAGGCGGCCAGAAAGTTCTTCTTGCCGACGTTTTTCTCCAAGCCTTCGACTTTTTGGGTCAGGTCCGAGGCGGCTGCAACCTTCTCATCCTCGGCTTGGGCCTTAATCATCAGATCGCGGTACTGCTCCTCGCTGATCTGCCCATTGGCTTTCAGAATATCCAGGATTTCTGCGGCCACATTCTTGGCCTGGGCTGGTCGTGCCAGCAGCAGCCCGGCCGCAACGAGGCCGACGCAGAACGCTAACCCCAATCGTCTCATAGAGTATGTCTCC